>JAKAZU010000115.1 GCA_021826525.1 Thermoplasmata archaeon | reverse complement strand
ACGCGTCGCTCGAAGGGGGCGACCAACCCACCTTCTGAGACCACGAATGGGCCCGCACGAGCAAGCTCCAGAGCGTCGGCTCCTTGGCTGCGACGTACCCTTCCCGGTCCGTCCGGAAACGCTCCGCTAGCGACCGCTTTTCCGAAGCGTAGAGCTGCGCCGCCGCGGGCTCGGCCCTCAGGAAGTCCCGGAACAGTAAGTTGAGCTGCTCGTCGAAGCTCCCCTGCGCGCGAACGTGAACGTGGGTGCGGCGGCGCCCCTCCGGTTCACGGAAGTACCGTTGGGTCCGGTCGGGGTTCGCGGGGTGCAAGACATACCCGAGGGTCTCGAGCGGTCCGCGGATGCGTCCTTCGGCCGTCCGTTGGGCCACCGAGATCTGAATGTCGATCACGTCCTTGGCCGCGAGCCCGGGTACGGCGGTCGATCCGACGTGATCGATGCGCGTCGCGACCTTCCCCAGCTCGAGCCGCAGCGCCGTCGCGATCACGCGGAACTCCTCCGGCCACCTCGGATCATACGGTACGATGATGATCGGATCGTCGTTCGGGGACATCGAGAGTGAACCGGGGCGAATCGCCCCACCGGTCACCGGCTCTTGAAACGGCCGGGATAGGCGCGCACTCCGCCCGACCGCGGATCGGAGGCAGGCGCCGCGGGCCCGCCGGAGAACCTTCCGTTGGAGCGGCGGGATGCGAGCGCCGACGGCAGGGAGCGGAGCGGCCCCGGTCATCCCATCTCCCGCCCGTCGAGGAGGGCCGAGCCCGCTCGACTGCGTTTGCTTAGCCGCGTTTCGCGCTACCGCCGACGAAGGCCGCATGGATCGAGGCGTACCCGGGCCCGTAGGGTGGGCCGGAACACGGAATCGCCCTCGGTTCGAGGCTGCTCCTCGGCCCGCACGGACCGCCGTCTGCCCTATCCGCGGCCCCCGCCTGCGGGGGCTGCCAAGAGGGACGACCGGACAACCATGAAGCGCCTCGAGGACGTCGCCGCCGATCTTGGCCTAACGCCGGGGGAGCTCGTCCCATACGGTCCCGGCATCGCCAAGATCCCTTCCTCGGCCGTCCGCGCGCGGACGGGTCCCGCGCGGGCCAAGCTGATCCTCGTGACGTCCATGACTCCGACGGCTCATGGAGAGGGAAAGACCGTCACCGCGATCGGAACGGCGATGGCGCTCGTGCGTCAAGGGTTCCGGGCCGTCCCCTGCCTCCGGCAGCCATCGTTCGGCCCGGTCTTCGGCACCAAGGGAGGCGCGACAGGCGGCGGACGCGCCACGGTCGAGCCGGGCGCGGAGATCAACCTCGGCCTGACCGGCGACCTGTACGCCGTCGCCAGCGCTCAGAACCTTCTAGCGTCCATGGTCGACAACCACCTCCATTATGGCAACGATCTCGAGATCGATCCCGACCGGATCACGGTCCCTCGCGCGATCGATCTCGACGATCGGGCGCTGCGCCGCGTTCGCGTGGGGCTCGGCGGCACCGCGAGCGGTCCGGAGCGCTCGGATGGCTTTGTGATCGCGGCCGCCTCCGAGGTTGCAGCGATCCAATGCCTCTCGCGCGATCTCGACGACCTCCACACCCGGCTCGATGGAATGCTCGTGGGCTTCTCACGCGCGGGACGCCCCATTCGGGCCTCGGACCTGGGCGCGGGGGGCGCGATGACGGCGATCCTCCGACACGCGATGGAGCCCAACTTGGTCCAGACCGCCGAGGGGACCCCGGCGCTCGTGCACGCCGGGCCGTTCGCGAATCTAGGCCCCGGCACGGCGAGCGTGAGCTCGGTCCGGCTGGCCCTTTCGCTCGCGGATTACGTCCTGGTCGAGGCCGGGTTCGCTTCCGAGCTCGGAGCGGAAAAGTTCGTCGACCTCGTCGGGCCTATTGGCGGATTCCAACCCGTCGCCGCCATCGTCGTGGCCACGGTCGATGCTCTCCGCCACCACGGTCGGGCCCTTTCTTCGGATACTCCGGTGACGGGCCCGGACGCGATCCGGCGCGGGCTCGCCAACCTCGATCGACATCTCGCCAACGTACGCACGCTCGGACTCGAACCGGTCGTCGCGGTGAACGAGCACCCTCACGACACGCCCGAGGAGCTCGCCGTTCTGGAAGAGCATCTCCGCTCCCAGGGGGTGCGCTGGGCACGCTCCACCGTGTACGCGGACGGTGGGGCCGGCGCGGAGGTCCTCGCCACGGAAGTGCGAGGCGTAGCCGCTCGAGGACGGGCCGCCCGTCCGATCTTTGCGGCGGACCTAGCGGTGACCGAGAAGCTTCTCACCGTCGCCCGAGCGCTCTATGGGGCCCGCGAGGTGGCCTCCCTACCCCAGGCGATGACGGACCTCAGGGCCCTCGAATCGGTGGGGCTCGGCCGCGGGCCGCTGTGCGTCGCCAAGACCCAGCTTTCGCTGTCCGATGACCCGCATCTCCTCGGCGCACCGCAGGCCTTCGATGTCCGGATCCATTCCTGGCACCCGTGGACCGGGGCGGGGTTCGCGCTCGCCTCGCTGGGAGAGATCCTTAGCATGCCGGGTCTTCCCCAGGACCCGGCGGCGCGGCATATCGGTGTGAACGGCACCGGAGAGGTCACCGGCCTTCTCTGAGGGGCGGCGATCGCACGACGTGGCTCT
>JAKAZU010000005.1 GCA_021826525.1 Thermoplasmata archaeon | reverse complement strand
TGTACGATGTGTCGGTGCCCGGCTACGGCAGCAACTTCGTGGGGGGTGTGGGCGGCATGCTCCTCCACAACACCGTCACGCAGCAACAACTCGCCCGGTGGGCCGACTCCGACGTGGTCGTATATGTCGGATGTGGAGAGCGGGGCAACGAGATGACCGAGGTGCTCGCCACCTTCCCGAACCTCACCGACCCGAAGACGAAGCGTCCGTTGATGGAGCGGACGATCCTGATCGCGAACACCTCGAACATGCCGGTCGCGGCACGGGAGGCTAGCGTGTACACCGGGATCACGATCGCGGAGTACTACCGCGACATGGGCTACGATGTCGCGTTGATGGCCGACTCCACGAGCCGATGGGCCGAGGCGATGCGCGAGATCTCCGGCCGTCTCGAGGAAATGCCCGGCGAGGAAGGCTACCCCGCCTACCTCGGACGCCGTATCGCCGAGTTCTACGAGCGCGCCGGGCGCGTGGTGACGCTCTCTCCCGATCGGCGGACCGGTTCGGTGACCGTGGTCGGGGCCGTGAGCCCCCCGGGCGGCGACTTCTCCGAGCCCGTCAGCCAGAACACCTTGCGGGTCACGCGCGTGTTCTGGGCCCTCGATGCGGCCCTCGCTTCTCGACGCCACTTCCCCTCGATCAACTGGCTGCAGAGCTATTCGCTCTACATCGGCGATCTCGAGCCGTGGTACCGCAGCGAGCTCTCTCCGGAGTTCGTGACGCTGCGGCAACGTGCCCTGGAGGTCCTCCAGAAGGAGTCCGAGCTGCAGGAGATCGTCCAGCTCGTCGGCGTCGACGCGCTCCCCGAGCGCGAAAAGGGAACGCTGGACGTCGCGCGCATGATCCGGGAGGATTACCTCCAGCAGAGCGCGTTCGACGACGTCGACACCTACACCTCGATCCAGAAGCAGTTCCGGATGCTGCGGGCCATCCTCTCCTTTGGGGACCAAGAGCAGCAGGCGATTGGCAAGGGAGCGACCGTCGCCCAGCTTCAGGCGCTCCCGGTGCGCACGAAGCTCTCGCGCATGAAGTGGATCCCCGAGGCCGAGGCTCCGACGCAGTTCGACGCGCTGGAGACCGAGATGACCCAAGCGATCGGGCAGGTCGCCGCGACGGGAGGTGCCTGACCGTGGCGGGCACGAGCGCGAACGTCCCTCGCATCCCGATCGACTACCGAACCGTCGACCGGGTCACCGGTCCCCTCCTCTTCGTGCGCGACGTCACGAACGCCGCCTACGGAGAGATCGTCGAGATCGAGGTTCCCGGCGGAGAGCGACGGCAGGGCCAGGTGCTCGACTCGCGCAAAGGGCTCGCGATCGTTCAGGTGTTCGGCCCCACGATGGGCATGAACGTCGAGCAGACGAGCGTGAAGTTCCTCGGCGAGGTCGCGCGGCTCGCGGTCTCGGACGAGCTGCTCGGCCGCGTTTTCAACGGGCTCGGTGAGCCGCGCGATGGCGGGCCGAAGATCGTCAGCGAGCGCCGCTACGAGATCGTCGGGAACGCGATGAACCCGTACTCGCGCGAAGAGCCGAGCGAGTTCATCCAGACCGGCATCTCGACCATCGATGTCAACAACACGCTGGTGCGCGGCCAGAAGCTCCCGATCTTCTCGGGCGCGGGTCTTCCGCACAACCAGATCGCCGCCCAGATCGTTCGTCAGGCGAAGCTGAGGAACTCCTCCGAGAGCTTCGCGGTCGTCTTCGCCGCGATGGGAATCACGAGCGAGGAGGCCAACTACTTCCTGCGCGAGTTCGAGTCGACCGGGGCGCTCGAGCGCGCGGTCGTCTTCCTCAACCTCTCGAGCGACCCCTCGATGGAGCGCGTCGTCACGCCGCGGATGGCGCTCACCGCCGCCGAGTTCCTCGCCTACGAGCGCGACATGCACATCTTGGTCGTGCTCACGGACATGACCAACTACTGCGAGGCGCTCCGCGAGGTCGCTTCCGCCCGGGAGGAGGTACCGGGTCGCCGCGGCTACCCCGGATACATGTACACCGACCTTGCGACGATCTACGAACGCGCCGGGAAGATCCACGGACGCAAGGGATCGATCACCCAGCTCCCGATCCTGACGATGCCTGCGGACGACGTGACGCACCCGATCCCGGACCTGACCGGGTACATCACCGAGGGCCAGATCTACGTGAGCCGCGAGCTCCAGCGCCGGGGGGTCTACCCTCCGATCGACGTCCTCCCTTCGCTCTCGCGCCTCATGAACCAGGGGATCGGCAAGGACCGCACGCGCGAGGACCACCGCGGGGTCGCCGACCAGCTCTTCGCCGCCTACGCGACGGGAAAGGACCAACGCGCCCTCAGCGCGATCGTCGGCGAGGAGTCGCTAAGCCCCACCGACCGGATCTACCTCAAGATCGCGGACCGGTTCGAGACGGAGTTCGTCAACCAGCGGCCCGACGAGGACCGCTCGATCGACCAGAGCCTGGGGATCGCCTGGGAGATCCTGAGCGATCTTCCCGATTCCGAGCTCAAGCGCATTCGACCGGAGTTCGTGCAGAAGTACCGGGTTGCGAAGAAGGCCGCGTAGGGACGGAAGAGGGAGGAGACGCGCGATGCCCCCGGAGAATGTGCGGCCGACCCGGCTCGTCCTGTTGCAAACGCGCCGGCGCATCGGGCTCGCGAAGCGCGGGCTCAATCTCCTCAAGCTCAAGCGCTCTGCGCTGATCGCCGAGTTCTTCGATCTTTCCAAGGAGGCGATGCGCCTGCGCGGGGACCTCGCGCAGCGCGTCGCCCGCGGCTACGAGGCGATTCGCGTCGCCGAGATGATGGAAGGAACGACCCGGCTCGAGAACATCTCGCTTCTGTTGCCCGAGATCACCCCGATCGGAGTGTCGACGAAGAACGTGATGGGCGTCAAGACCCCCCAGGTCCAACGCGGCGCCTACGCTCCGGTCCCCTCGGCCGCGCTGCTCGACCTGCCGACGTCGATTCACGAGGCGATCCACCACTTCCAGGGGATCTACCAGGTCGTGCTCGACATCGCGGAAAAGGAGAACGCGCTGCGCCGCCTGCTACTCGAGATCGAGAAGACCAAGCGCCGCGCCAGCGCCATCGAGAACGTCCTGATCCCTCGCCTTCAGGACACCGTACGCTACATCAAGTTCCGATTCGATGAGATGGAGCGCGACTCGTTCAGCATGCTCAAGACGGTGAAGCGGAAGATGGAACAGGAGGAAGCCGCCGGTGTGGGCGCCTAATCCGATCCACCCCGTCGCCGCGACGCCCGCAGCGCGTCGCTTCCGGGCGGTCTGGGTCCTCTCCTGGGCGTGGAAGATCGCCGCCGCGGTCCTCTTCCTGGCCCTCCTCGTCAAGCTATCGGGAGGCCTGTAGTAGGAACCCATGGCCGCGAACGCATCCCCCTCTACGGTCGTCGGCTCGCTGGACGAACTCAAGCGCGTCAAGGACGTCGAACGCGAGTGGGACGAGCGCGTCCGCGACGCTCACGCGCGGGCGGACACGGCGCTCCAGCACCTGCGTGAAGACGCGGACGCCCGCATCGCCCTCGCGCGGACGGCGGCCCGCCAGTCCCGCGAGGAGCGCGTCCGGGCCGCCCAGCAGGAGGGCGATCGCGAGGCTGCGCAGATCCTCGCTGCGGGAGCGGCCGAGGCGGAGCAGGTCGCCGCCGGCACCGGTTCGGCGCCGGCCGAGCAGCGAGAGGCGATCCTCCGCGCCGTGCTCGGGGAGTTTCTCACCGACGGTTCCGTGTAGGTAGCCTTCGGAGAGGGGTGCGATGGGGATCCTGCGACCGGAGCCGATGCGCAAGGTCGGCGTCCTCGGCCTTACGGACGACCGGGAAGCGGTGCTCACCGCGCTCCACGACCTGCGCGTGGCCCAGATCGAGCCGGTCTGCGCCGAGACGCTCCAGTACCTCGAGCCCGAACGCGCGAGCGAGACCCAGCGTTCTGCCGGCGACGAGGCCCTTCGGTTCCGGGGCCTGAAGGCGGCCCTCCCCTCGGTCCCCGTACCCCAGCCGATGCGGTTCCAGGACCTTCCGGCGATCCTCGCCGCCGCGCGGACCGTTCCGATCGATGCCGAGGTCGGCGCGCTCGTGCGGGAGGACGATCGCCTCCAGACGGAGCTCAAAGGGCTCCGGGAGACGGTCACACTCCTCGGGAAGCTCTCCTTCTATCACGACCCGCTGGACGACCTGTCGACCCGGACCTACCTACCGTTCCTCGCCGAGGGTCCTTTGGATCTGGTCGATCGGCTGCGAGCGACGTATCCGGCGGAGACGGAGGTCGTGACGGTCGCCGCGCCGGACCCGGCCCGGGCGATCGTCCTCTTCCCCCGCAGCCACGCGGACCTCGTCGGTCGAGTGCTCCCCTCCAGCGGGATCCGGTTGACGGCGGTGCCGACGCTCGCCCGGAGCGTCCCGGAGGAGACCGCCCGCCTCGAAGAGGAGAGCGCGCGCGTGACGCGACGGCGCGCCGAGATCCGGGCCCGGCTCGCCGAGATCTCGAAGGAGTGGTACCCTCTCGTCGCCGCGCTCGAAGAAGCGCTCTCCATCCAGAACCGGCTCTTCGAGGTCTACACCAAGCTCGGCCGAGGGCCGAACACCTTCGCGGTGGAGGGATGGGTCCCAAGGCGCGAACTCGATCGACTGCGCGCGGCCATCGAGCGCGTGAGCTCGGGCCGCGCGTACTTCTACCTCGTCCCGACGCGCGAGGAGCCGCCGACCCTGATGCGCAACCCCGCGGGCGTGCGGCGCTACGAATTCTTCATCCGGTTCTACTCGCTCCCTCAGGCCACGGAGTGGGACCCGACGATCGTCTTCGCGATCGTCTTCCCCATCTTTTTCGGCCTCATGCTCGGCGATTGGGGCTACGGCCTCGTCATCCTCGGCATCAGCCTCTGGATGATCGGCGGGTTCCCCGGGGGCCGCTACGTCCCCCGAGCGCTGCGCAACTTCGTCACGAGGATCATGAGCCCGCCGGCGATGCGTCAGCTCGCCTACGCCCTCCTCCCCGGTTGCGCGATCGCGATCGGCCTCGGCCTCTACTTTGACGAGTTCTTCGGCTTCGCGGTGCTCCATACGCTGTTCGGCTACACCGCCCCGTTCTCGCCGCTCGCGAACGTCGGGACGCTCCTGGTCATCGCGGGATACATCGGCGTCGCGATGGTCACGTTCGGCTTCCTGCTCGGGGCCATCAAGGAGACCCTCCACCACCACCCGCGCGAGGCGGTCGCGAAGGTCGGCGGGATCATCTTCACCTGGGGGATCGCCTTGTTCGGGCTCTACGTCATTCACCAGCACGGCTTCTCGGGCTCGCTCCTCTACCCGTACCTCGGGGTCGTGATCGCCGGGCTCGTGGTCCTCCTCGTCGGAGAGGGAGGCTTCGGGATCATGGGGCTCATCGAGATCGTGAGCCACATCCTGTCCTACACGCGTCTCGTGGGCATCCTGCTCGCGAGCGTCGTTCTCGCGAGCGTCATCGACCTCATCGGGACGCACCTGCCGCACCACTTCCCGGCGGAGTTCGTGGCCGTGGGGATCTTCGTCGGCGCGATCATCCTCGTTATCGGCCAAGCGTTCAACGTCGTCCTCGGCGTCTTCGAGCCGGGGATCCAAGGGGCGCGTCTGATCTTCGTCGAGTACTTCTCGAAGTTCTACACGGGCAACGGCCGGCCGTTCCGCCCGTTCGGCTCGGAGCGCGCCTACACCGCCCCTCCCGAGCCGCCGGGCGGCACCCCTTCGGGCGCGAGTCCCCTCGGCCCGATCCTGCGGGCCCCGGAGCCGTAGGCCCGGCCTACGCGAAGCGGGGGTTTGTGAGCATGCGGCCGAGCCTTTCCGACGGGATGCCGTAGAGAACCCCGTAGGTCACGCGCCGTAGGTCGGAGCGTTCCAGCTCGGCGATCAAGAGGTAGGCGAAGATCCCGCCCAAGCTCATCGGGTAGCTCGAGAGGCGCCGGAGCTCGGCCGCGGCCCGCTCGCGCTGGAGGTGGACGTCGTAGTGTGCGAGGCTCTGCGCCTCGGAGTACGCGGCGTTGCCCTCGGAGAGCGTGGGGTAATGGGGCGAGAGGCGGTCGACGAGTTCCGGCACGGAGCGCGCGGTGTAGAGGTCGGTCGCCTCGTGGGCCGGGATCGATCCTCCCTCGATCCACCGGCCCTGGACGTCCTCGAGAGGGAGGTCGGAGTCCTTCCCCTTCAGGAGCACGAGCACGTTGCCGACGTCGATCTCGCTCCGGACGAGCTGGCGGACGATCCACTCATCGCCCTGGAAGAAGCGGGCCGCCTCGAGGAGGCCCGCGTAGTACTGGATCCGCAAGGCATGCAGGAACGGGAAGATGTCCCGCGTGCGGCGGAACTCCTCGAGGAGCGGAAGGAGCGGACCGCCGTAGCCGAAGCGCACGAGGTCGGTGATGACCGCGTCGATCGTCGGTTGCCCTACCAGGTTGCGCAGGTCGTCCAGCGAGAGGGTACCGGCGATGAGACCCGCCGGGATGTCGCGGCTGCTGACGAGTTCGGTGTCGGAGAGCGTGAGCGGGCGGCTCTGCGCCTTGCTCGCGAGGATGGCCCCGATGTTCTCGATGTCCCAGCGCTTCAGATACGCGGCGATGACGAGGCGGCCGGCGAAGGGCGTCGCGTCGAAGGCGTGTCGGTTGCGCCGCACGAGCGTGCGGTTGACCGTCGCTTCGATGAGCGGGAGCCCGGAGTAGGCCGCGCGGGCCTGATCCAGCTCGAAGGCGTACGGGGTCAGGGCGAGCTGTTTCGCGATCTCGTCGACGGAGGTCGCGGAGAGGAACGGGGCGAATGACTCCTTCGTGAGGAATGAGATGCCGTCGGCTTTGAGGCGGCCGAGGGAGCTCGCATAGGGGCTGCCGGCCACGAGCGCGTCCCTCCGCTACGCGAGGAGCTCGCGGACGCGGTCTTCGCGCAGGCGCAGAAGCTCGTTGAAGGAGAGGTCGAGCTGGCGGCTCCCGTCGGGGGTCTCGGCGATGAGGCCTCCCACGATGGGGATGGGGTTCGGATCGACGCGCCCCGGAGCGATGCGCTTCAAGGCCGCGGCGTCCTCGGCCCGACCTTTGAGACGCACGTCCGGGCCGAGGGCCCCGGTCGCGTAGCGGTACATGCGCTCGAGGACCATCGGGTACTCCGGACGGGTCGTGTAGTCGGCGAGCAGTTGGTGGGTGGCGCCGAGCGAGGACTTCAATCGCGCCTCGCGCGCCTCATACAGGCGCTGCCGGGACCGAAGCTTCGCGGCGGCGACCCGCTGCACGCGCTCGTGGTTCGCCTCGATGGTCCCCGCGCGCTCGGACTCTTGCTGTATCTCGAGAATGCGCCGGTCTCGATCGGCCGCGATCTTGGCCGTCTCGATCGCGGCGTTCTCTTCGATGGAGCGGACCTCGGCCTCGCCTCGGGCGCGAATCTCTTCGACGAGGCGGTCTAGGCTCATCGCGCCCCGCTCGTCCCGGACTACAGGATCCCCAGCAGCAGGATGATCCCGAGCACGAACCCGATGATCCACAGCGTCTCGGGGATGACGAAGAAGAAGAGCACCTGACCGAACTTCTCGGGCTTCTCGGCGATGATCCCCATACCGGCGGCGCCGATCCCGGACTGGGCCATGCCCGTCCCGATCAGGCCTCCGGCGATTGCGATACCCGCGGCGAGCACGGCGTAATCCGATACCATCTTCGATCGACCTCGGGGCGAGCCCGGCGGGCCGATTTGGGTCGCCTATATAACGCAGAGCCGACCGCCGGTTCGGGCTACGGTTCGTCTTCGTTTTCGTCGGAGTCGTTGGGGGTCTCGGGAGGGGCGCGGGCGAGGGCGATCGCGCCGCCCCAAGCGATGAATCCCATCGCGTACGCCGAGGCGCAGACGACGCAAACCGCGTGGATCACGGACAGTTCTACGTAGAGGAAGTACAGGGCCAAGGCGATTCCGATGGTCGTGAGCGCGATGAGTCCGTAGACGTAGCGCCGGTCCTTGGGATTCCGCTCGGCCAGGCTAGCCACGACGAGGATCAGTATGAATCCGAGCACTCCCCAGAGCCAGTCGGGGAGGTAGAGCGTGGTCGTATGGCCGCTGTTGGCCACCGCTGCGCACGAGAAGAACGTGTTGATCGTGCAAAGCTTGGTCAGCCCTGCATCGATCACTTCGAATGCGGCGAACGCCGCGAGGAGCAGGCCGACGCCGGCGGCGGCGTAGATGAGCGTGCGAATCGAGCGAGTCCTCATCTTGGCCGATCCCTATCCGGAGTACCCCAGTTGCGACAGCGCCGCGTTCACGCCCGCTTGGAACGAGGACGTCCACTGGTCCGTTCCGTGGTAGGTGCTCGCGAGGTTGCTGACGGTTTGCCCGCTCGCCTTCACTAAGAGGGCCGTGATCCAGTACGCCTGCGCGGAGACGTAGCTCCACGGTGTCCCGCTCTCGCTCAAGACCGAAGACAGGACGGTGGGGGCTCCGGTCCCTTCGTAGCTGCTGAAATACGCGGGGTTGATGAGCGTAGAGCCGCCGTGGATGTACTGACCGTTGAGGGCGACGAACGGGATCGAAGAGCCGGAGTAGGCGCTCACATAGGCCGACTCGATGCAGTTCGTTGTCCCCGGGAACGTCCCGTCGCTCACGTTTTGGGCCTCGTTGACGACGAAAGCGATCGTCTGCGAGCTGACCACCGCGTTCCCGAAGACCACATTCGGCGTGTAAGGGTACGGTTCGGGGGCGCCGTCCGAGTACGAGGTGTAGGTCCCGGGGATACCGGTGCTGCCGCTACTCGGATGGAAATTTAATTGGAACTCGGTGAGCGCCTTGTAGATGGCCCAACTGCTGGCCGAGCAGTACGGGCACCACTGCGCCCCGTAGAAATAAAAGACGGGCAGACCGTTCGAAGTCCAGGGGCTCACGGAGGAAGGGGTCTGGGTCCAGCCCTGTCCGCCCGGCACACTGGTGAGCAGCGCGGAGGAGGGCAGGAACGGGCAACCGGAAATGACGGCCGTGAGCGAGATCAGACCCGTGATCACGACCCCCAAGACCACGCCCATCACCACCGTATTGCGGAAGACCGCGTTCCAGCGCTTGCGGTTGCTCTGGCGCAAGAGGCCGATCGCGAGGATGATGACCGATACGCCGAGGATGATCGCGATGTAGGGGATCGCGGTCAGGAGCAGGCCGACCGGAGACGGGATCAGGTAGGCGAAGAGGAACCAGATCGCGACGAGGGGGACGAGCAGGTAGCCAATCCGGGTGAGGTTCCACTTCTTGTCCGTGTCGAGGGCTTTGCGGGGTGACGGGGCTTCGCGGGGTCCTTGGCGCTCCTCGCGGGATTTGCGCCGATAGTACAGGCGGCGAAGGGCAGGACCGGCCTGGGTCACGCTCTGATCCGGCTTGAAGCCGACCTTGGGGTCGGCCGCGATATCCTCCCAGCTCAGCCCCTTTTCGTGGAGTTGTTCCACGCGGTCCCAGTCGACCACGGCAGGTCGAGGCAGGGTACCGTATTTCCTTCTTTTCCCCCGCCGGCGGGCCCGCTCGACGCGTCGGCCGACTGGCTTTTACCCCCGCCGGGGTGGGAGCCCGTAATGGAGCTCACGTTCCTGGGGACCGCCGGCTCGTGGCCCACGAAGGAGCGATCGCCGAGCGCGGTCGCCCTCCAGATGGATGGCGAGAGCGTTCTGTTAGACTGTGGTGAGGGCACCCAGCGCCAGTTCTTCCAGTCGAATGCGTCGTTCATGCGCCTGCGGCGCATCTTCATCACCCATTTCCACGGGGACCACTTCCTGGGCCTACCGGGCCTCATCCAGACGATGTGCCTGAACAACCGCACCGAGCCGCTCGATGTCTACGGCCCGTCGGATGCGAAGGAGATGGTCGGACGGGCCCTCCAGATGGGTTACTTCACCTTGCGGTTCCCGGTCCACATTCACGCGCTGTCCGCCGGTGAGGAGGTGGTGCTCGACGGCTACTCGGTGCGGACGGGACAGACGAAGCACCCCGTTCCTTCCCTCGCCTACCGCCTTCAGGAGAGCGAGAAGCGCGGACGGTTCGACGCCGAGAAGGCCCGGGCGATGGGCATCCGAGGAACGGACTTCGGAAAGCTGGAGGCCGGCGAGTCCGTCCGAGTCGGAGATCGAACGATCGCCCCTTCGGACCTCCAGGGCCCCCCGCGCCCGGGGCGGTCGGTGGTATACACCGGCGACACCGCCCCCACCGACGCCGTACGCGTGCTGTCCACCCATGCGACCGTCCTCATCCACGAGGCGACGACCCTCGCCGAACTCGAGGGTCAGTCCAACGAGTGGGGCCACTCTTCGGCCCGCCAGGCCGCGACGATCGCGAAGGATGCCGGCGTGGGCACCCTCATCCTGACCCACTTCTCCTCCCGGTATCCCGACGTCGAACCGCTCGAGGCCGAGGCGCGCGCGATCTTTCCCTCGACGATCGCAGCTCGGGATCTCATGTCCTATCTCATACGCCAACCATGATCCGGGCGGACCTGCTCGTCACGAACATCGGAGAGCTGGCGACCCTCGCGGAGGGACCTATCCCCCGCACCGGCGCCGCGCTCGGGAATCTCGGGATCGTGCGGGATGCCGCCCTGGGGGTCCGGGACGGCAAGTTCGTGTACGTGGGATCGTCACGGGGCGCCGCGCGCACCGTCCGCCTCGCCCGACGGGGCCGCCGGATCGACGCGCGGGGCGGTACCGTCCTCCCCGGGCTCGTCGATGCGCATTCGCATGCCGTCTTCGCCGGAGAGCGGTCGTTCGAGCTTCCGTGGAAGGTCGAGGGAGCGAGCTACGCCGAGATTGCCCGTCGGGGCGGCGGGATCCTGTCCACCGTGCGGACGACTCGGAAAGCTTCGGCTGCCGAGCTCCGGGACGCGACCGCCGGTCGGCTCGACCGGATGGCCACGGGCGGGGCCACGACGATCGAGGTGAAGTCCGGCTACGCGCTCGATCACGCCGGGGAGATCTGTCTCCTCGAACTCGTGCGGCGACTCGGGCGTCGGCGCGGCGCCCGCCTCGTACCTACCTACCTCGGCGCTCACGCGATCCCTCCGAATTTCCGCCGTCGCCCGAACGCCTACGTCGACGAGATTGTCCGGCGCACGCTGCCCGAGGTCGCGCGGCGGAGGCTCGCTCGCTTCTGCGACGTCTTCTGCGAACCCGGATACTTCTCGATCCGAGAGTCGGAACGGATCCTGCGCGTGGCGATCGCGCTCGGCCTCGGTGCGAAGATCCACGCCGACGAGTTCGTCGCTTCGGGCGGAGCTCGGTTGGCAGCCCGCTTGGGAGCGCGCAGCGCGGACCATTTGCTGGCCGTTCGATCCGGAGACCTGCGCGCCCTGGCGCGAGCGGGTGTGATCGGGGTCCTGCTGCCGGCGACTCCCTTCACCACGATCGGAAGCCGGCCGAGCCCGGGCCGCGAGCTCGTCCGGGCCGGCGTGCCGGTCGCGCTCGGCAGCGATTGCTCGCCGAACTCGTGGGTCGAGTCGATGTCGCTCGTCCTCTCTCACGCCGTCTATGGCGCCCATCTTACGCCGGCGGAAGCGATCAGCGCGGCGACCGTCAACGCGGCGGCCGCTCTGGACGTCGCCGGGCGCGTCGGGATGATCGCGCTCGGACGCCCCGCCGACTTCCTCGTCTATGATCTCGGTTCCCCGGAGGAGATCCCGTACCGTATCGGGTCCGCGCCGGCGCAGATTTATCGTCAGGGAATTCGGATTTCTCCGCCGAGAATGGACCCTTACATCTAAATATCGGGCCTATTCTCTCGCCGGTGAGGTCCCTCGATATGGCGGAGCGAATTGGCAAGGAGCAGATCAAGCGAGAGAACGGATACCTGTACTACCTCGGCAAGGACGGGTACCTGTGGAAGACGCCGACCAAGCTGAACAAGTCCGGGCGCAAGGGCAAGGTGGGCACGGAGAAGATCGCTCGCCAGGCCGGCTACATGTATTTCCTCGACAAGAAGGGGTACATCTCCCGCGCCCGGATGAAGAACGCCTGAACGTCTCGACCACCTTTTCCCGGGGCCGTTCCGTCCGGAGCGGCCCCGGCAGCCGTCCCCCGTTCGATGAGGAGGGTCGCCCTCGGAGTCCTCTCCGAGCGCGAGTTCATCTGTCGGTTCGGTCTGGACCGACTCGATGGTCTGTCGGAACGAGACGGACGATCCACGGAAGTGCGAGCGCTGCGGCGCCTTCCTGTGGGTGGCCGAAGAAGGACTCTATTGCGGAGAATGTGGAGTGCTGATGCCGTGCACCATGTACGTCAAGCCCGTCGAGCTCGCTCGTCCGGTGAACTGAGGAGCGTCCATCACGTTCCGGACGCGAAGCCCGCGTCTGTGTCCACCCATCGACCCGCGCACGGCTTCGCTGCAACGGCGTCCCCAAATACTAGAACGGGTCTCCGAGCGTTCGGAGGATTCACGACGGGTGTCCGACCACGTGGCGCCCGCGTTCTATCGACCCACCGCCGAAGCTGAAACGCCCTCCCTTCGAGAGCGTTCCGGTAGGTCCGCGACGGCGTCTTAGAGCGGCGGGGTATCGTGGGTTTCCGGACCGGCACGCTGCCCACCCGGTTCCAGCGTCCTCCACCAAGAGGCCCCATGGCTGCATCGAAAAAGCGCGCATCCCCCATCCCCATCGCGGAAGACGCGGGCCCTTCAGCCCGCACCTACGGGGAGGAATCCATCCCCGTCCCGCGCCTCGTGCCGAAGGGCAAGACGGCGTTCGATACCGTGACGTGGCGGTCCCACGACGCGTTGATCAAGAACGCGGAGGGCAAGGTCATCTTCGAGCAGAAGGGGATCCGCGCCCCGACCGATTGGTCCGATACCTCGGTCAACATCGCGGCGTCGAAGTACTTCCGGATCATCCAGGGCCGTCGGGAGTCCAGCGTCGACGGGATGATCCGTCGGGTCTGCCACTGGATCGCCCAGCAAGGGCTCGCGCTCGGCTACTTCGACCTTCCCGAGGAGGCGACGACGCTGGAGGAGAGCCTCTCCTACCTGATGGTCCACCAGATGGCGGCGTTCAACAGCCCCGTCTGGTTCAACGTCGGCGTCCGGGAACCGCCGCAATGCTCCGCGTGCTTCATCCAGTCCGTCGCCGACGACATGGACTCGATCCTTGCCCTCGCGACGAGCGAGGGCCGCTTGTTCAAGGGGGGCAGCGGCACCGGGACGAACCTCTCCTCTCTGCGGGGCAGCCACGAACATCTCTCGGGCGGGGGGATCGCGAGCGGGCCGGTCTCGTTCATGCGGGCCTTCGACGCGATGGCCGGCGTGATCAAATCCGGCGGCACGACCCGCCGCGCGGCGAAGATGGTGATCCTGAACATGGACCACCCCGACATCGAGGAGTTCATCGAGTGCAAGGTCAAGGAGGAAGACAAGGCCTACGCCCTCATCCGTGAGGGCTACAGCCCCAACTTCGACGGGACCGATCCCAACAGCGCCTACGCCTCGATCGCCTACCAGAACGCGAACCACTCGGTCCGCATTCCCGACTCGTTCATGGAAGCGGTCCTCCACGACCAGGAGTGGAAGACGGTCGACCGGACCGACCACGCCGTCGCGGGGACCTATCGCGCCCGCGAGCTGTGGCGCAAGCTCGCCTACGCGGCCTGGCGCTGCGGCGACCCCGGAGTCCAGTTCGATGACATCACAAACGACTGGCACACGAGCCCGATGTCCGGCCGCATCAACGCGTCCAACCCCTGCAGCGAGTACCTGTTCCTCGACGACACGGCGTGCAACCTCGCGTCGATCAACCTGATGAAGTTCCTCGATGCGAAGGGGCAGTTGGACATCGAACTCTTCCGGCGCGCCGTGCGCACGATGATCGTGGCGATGGAGATCCTCGTCGACGCGTCGAGCTACCCGACCGCCGCGATCGCGCGGAACTCTCACGACTACCGGCCGCTCGGGCTCGGATACGCGAACCTGGGCTCGCTCGTCATGCACTACGGGTTCGCCTACGACTCCGACCCCGGACGCACCCTCGCGGGGGCGATCTCGGCGCTGCTGTCGGCCGAAGGGTACCACACGAGCGCGGAGATTTCTAAGCGTATGGGACCGTTCTCGGGATTCGACAAGAACCGGGCACCGATGCTCCGCGTGATGGGCAAGCACGGGGCCGCCGCCGAGCGGATCCCGCTCAACGACGCGCGTCTGACGCCACTCGTGAATGCCGCGGTCGACCGCTGGCACGACACGAAGAAGGCGGGCGAGCTCTGGGGGTACCGCAACGCCCAGATCTCCGTCATCGCCCCGACCGGGACGATCGGGCTCCTCATGGGATGCGACACGCTCGGGCTCGAGCCCGAACTCTCCCTCGTGAAGGTGAAGAACCTTGTCGGCGGCGGCGTGATGAAGATGGTCAACCGGACCGTCCCGGACGCCCTTTCGAGCCTCGGCTACTCGGAGAGCGAGATCCGAGAGATCGTGAAGTACGTCGAGGAGAAGGGAACGATCGAGGGAGCCCCCGGGCTCGACCCGGAGGACCTTCCCGTCTTCGATTGTGCGCTCGCCCCTCCGGGCGGCCATCGCACGATTGCCCCCATGGGCCACCTGTGCATGCTCGGCGCGGTGCAGCCGTTCCTCTCCGGCGGCGCGTCGAAGACCATCAACCTCCCGAACGACGCTACGGTCGAGGACATCGAGAAGATCTACCTGGAGGCTTGGCGTCTGGGTATCAAGTCGGTCGCGCTGTACCGCGACGGCTGCAAGGCTTCGCAGCCCTACGATACCACCCACGGCCGCGCGCCGAGCGGGCCGGTCGGTCCGGGGGGCGTCCGCACCCCGGTGCGCGAGCGGCTTCCGGATGAGCGGCGGGCGATCACGCACCACTTCAGCGTGGGCGGGCACGATGGCTACGTGACCGTTGGCCTGTACCCGGACGGCCGCCCCGGCGAGATCTTCTTCCGCGTCACGAAGGAGGGGTCGACCGTCAACGGCCTCATGGACTCGCTCGGGATCTCGATGTCGATGGCGCTCCAGCACGGAGTGCCGCTCAAGGACCTCGTCCGAAAGCTCGCGCACATGCGCTTCGAGCCGGCGGGGGCGACCAACAACCCAAAGATTCGTTTCGCGCAGTCGATTCCCGACTACGTCGCGCGGTGGCTGTCGCTGGAGTTCCTGACCGAGAACGACCGACGCTCGATCGGTCTCGAGGGCCACTCCGAGGGTAACGGGAACGGCAACGGGCATGCGACGACGGCCGCGGCCCCGTCGCCCAGCACCGTGGTCAAGTTCGAGATCAAGCCGCTCGACTCGTTCGAGACTTCGGCGGCCGACGAGGGAAGCGGTCGGGCCATGGAGGATTCTCCGGCCTGCCCGGTGTGCGGTGGCATCATGGTCCGATCCGGCACGTGCTACGCGTGTCCGACGTGCGGCGCGACGAGCGGATGCTCGTGATGTACGTCGCGGAGGGCGCTCCGCTTTCCTAGCGAGAGTCGGTCTCTTCCGACAGGATAACCCGGGGGTACGGTCCGGCCGCAACCCCGGTCGCGGCCGGCGCATCGCTGCGCGTTCCGTCCGTCGCGAACTTGTAATTGCGCAGGAACAGGCTGCACACTAGGCCGAACAGCGCGATCGCGGCCAGGACGATGAAGACCCACTGGAACGCTGCGACGGTGTACACCGGTTGGGTTCCGATCGGGGGCGGGTAGGTGACGTAGCGCGCAACGTACGAGGCGATGATCGAGCTGACCAGCACCGGCCCGATTGCGCTGCCGAGGTTCCGGAACGTCTGGTTCATCCCGGTCTGAACCCCGAGCTCGGCCGGCCCGACGCTCAACACGATCACGTTCGACATCGAGATCAGGATGCCTACGGTTCCCACGAGCACGAGCGCCGGAGCGACGACCAGGATCACCGGAACCGGTTGCGGGATGTTGAAGGGAGGCAAGGAAGGGGACAGGGTGGAGAAGCGACCGAGTTGGAACGCGGGGTTGGCGTACTGCGTGAGCAAGAGCGCGCCGAGGGCGCTCAGGCCGAAACCCAGGATCATGATCGGCTTGGGGCCGTACTTCGAGGTCGCCCGGCCGAGAGGCATCCCGAGGGCGAGCATCGCTCCCGCAGCCGGGAGCGCGAGGATTCCCATCCACAGCTCCGACTGGCCGAATCCCGTGATGCTCTCGAGGGGGGTGTACGGGAGCTCGAGGAGAATGACGAGCCCGGTGAAGACCAGGAACATCGCGAGCCCGGCGACGACCCCGTTGATATTGCTGACGAGAATGTTGCGCGCCTTCAGCGATTTCAGCCGGATCACCGGGAAGCGGGCCCGCAGCTCCCACCACGCGAAGAACGCGAAGAGGATCGCGGCGAGGATCAGGAACTCGGGCACGCCCCATGGTACGGGTCCGATCACTCCGCCGGTGAAGCTGAAGAACGGCCAGTACGTCGACTCGGTGATCCCGAGCATCAGCATCGTGAGGGCGAGCCCCAGCGAGGCGATCCCGGGTAGGTCGAGAGACTCCGCCGTCTTCGTCGGCGACTCGCGCAGGATGTACCCCGCGAGGATCGGTAGGCCGACCGCGAACGGGATCACGGTGTGGTAGGTGAGCTGCCAGCCGTAGTCCTGCGCGATCCAGCCACCCAGGACCAGTCCGACGCACGCCCCGCCGGCGAACATCGCGCTGATGATCCCCTGGGCGCGTCCGACTTCCTTCGCCGGGAAGAACTCGGGAATCATGGCGAAAGCGAGGGGGAACATCCCCATCCCGATCCCTTGAACCGCGCGGGCCGCGATCAGGAGGTAGATCTGGTCGCGCACGCTGACGCCGAGCGCCGCTCCGATGTCGGGAGTGAATCCGGCGATCGACACGGCGACGGCGTAGACGCCCATCGCGACGAGGAGCATCCTCTTCTTACCGTAGATGTCGCCGAGCTTCCCAAATACCGGTGTCGCGACGACCCCGACCAGAAGGTAGGCGGAGAGGATCCAAACGACCGTCGAGTCCGGCGGGTAGTTGAAGAACGTGACGAAATTGTTGAAGGCCGGGAGCACCATCGTCTCGACGTAGGTGACCATCAGCGCCATCCCGGCGAGGATGATCAGCATGTTGCGGGCGGAGCGCGGGTGGTAGGCCTGTCCGCCGGCCGCCGTCATGGCCCCTGGGCCCGCGCTCTCGCTCACGTGGAGCGTTCTCCCGACCTGCGCGGGAGTTCTTCATCGGATAATGGTTGCTTTCGACCTATTAAGGGTCGGGACGCGAAGGGAAAGCTTCATCGGAGGGCGTAGCGCGCGAGGGCGATCAGGTCCGGGATCCCGATCGGAGCGACCGGCGCGCGGTGCGCCGGCCAGGTCGCGACCAGGGCCCCTTGGGGGAACCGTTCGTCCTGTCCGGCCTCGAGGGAGGATAGGGCGGGGGCCGAAGCGGCGCGGTCGATCTCCAGCAGGAGGACCAGCGCTCCGACCGGCCCGGAGTCCACCAGGATCGCGTAGGCGTTCCGTCCCTTCGGCCGACGCTCGACCCGCGCCTCCTCTTCGTGCAGGTGCGCGATCCGGGCCCGAACCCCTCTCGGGGCTCCGGGTGCCGTGCGCCAAGCGATTCGCGCCGCTTCCGCTTCGAGTCGAGGACGCAACGGGTCGTCCGAGGGAAGGATCGGCGGGCTCACGATGCCTCCCGCGCGGAGCGCCACATCCGGCAGTCCGGCCGCACCACGCATGGGCCGCACACGGTGATGTCCCGTCGCTTCGGGCAATCTCCGCTGATCCCGGTGTGGCACAGGACGAAGTCGAAGCGGATGGGGTCGACCGGATCGATCCGACGCAGGGCGGCCGTGACCTCTTCGACGGTCGCCCAGGTCCGCGTCCGTCGCTGGGTGAGGCCCAGGTGGTAGGCGATCCAGAAGACGTGCTGGTCCAGCGGTACTCGTAGCTCGTTCATCGGCACCCGCGTCCAGATGCCGAAGTCCGGGAACTGGTCCCGCACCATCCAGCGCAGGTACAGCGTCAGGCGTTTGGCCGGACTGTGGTGGGGGTCGAGCGGGCTCGGGAAGAGGGCGCGGTAGCCTCGCGGGGCTCTCGAACCTCCGCCCGGGCCCCGCAGGGCCCGGGCGAGGGCATCGATCCCGCTCGCGAAGTCGTCCTTTCCCATTCCCTCGAGGAAGACGTCCTCGAGCGAGTCGTAGGAGTCGTAGATCGCATGGAGTCGGCGGGCGAGGTGGGCCATCTGGTCCCCTCGGATCCACCGGTGACGGAACGTCCGCCACGGATCCGGATCTCCGCCAACGCGCACCGTGGCGACGAGATCGCCGCCGGCGAGAGCGACCAGCGTGCGGATCGACCCCCGGATCGCCGTAGTGTTCCCGATCGCGAGCGTGGCGCCGTAGAGAGCGGTGACCTCCGCATGACGACGATCCGTGCTGTACGTCCGAATCTCTGCGATGGGATCGTCCGAAAAGGAGCGCGGGAACGGGAAGCGATCGTAGAGCGTCGCGAGGTGGGCGGCGAGCTCCGGGCTCGGACGGTGCGCTCGTACCACGGATCCGGAAGGTCGGATCCCCGCGTTTACGGTTGCGTACGGGCCGGAACGACGCCGCAGACCTCTTCGATGGACCCGCGCTCTGGCGGGAGGGAGCGCGATGACGGGCGAGTCCACGGTCCGTGCCGGCATCGATCGGGACTGGCTCGCGCATGCGGTCCGAGTAGAACCCGTGCTGCACGCGTTGGCGGCGTGGGACGTCGCCTGGGAACCCGAGCGAGTCCGGGTCTATTCCTGCGGACCCGAGCGTTCACCGCAGGGATACCTCCTCATTTGGCTGGGAGAGCCGGCCCACCCGGTCGTCCATTGGGTGGGGGACCCGAGGATCACCCGAGCCCTCGCCGAATACCTGCCTCCGCGCCCGCTGACCGTCGGGGGGTCCGCCGAATGCGTGGCGATCGTGGAAGCCGCCCGAGGGCCGGTGCGTTGGTCGCTCATCGATCGGTTGATCGCGCGACCCACCGCCGAGGTCCCCGGGAGTGGGGACCCTCGGGTGCGGATCGTGGGAGCCGAGGACGCCCCCTCGATTCGGGACTGGGCCGCCCATCACGAGGACGCGTTCGTGCAAGGCTACGCACAGTTCCAATTCGACCCGGAACGTCGCTTCGTTTGGGCCGCGTGGGACGGGTCCCGGCCGATCGGGATCGCGTTCGCGTCGGTCCGGCTTCCCGAGGTATGGGTCCTCAACGGGATCTTCGTCGAGGAATGCGCCCGCGGTCAGGGGTTGGGGCGAGCCCTCACCGCCTTCGGAATGGAGGCGGCCCGACGCGCGGGAGCCCCCGCCGCGCTCAATGTCCGGGAGGAGAACCTCGGGGCGCGACGCGTCTATGATCGGCTCGGATTCGAGTCCGTGGACCGGATCGCCTGGATTGAGGCGGCCGAGCCGCCGACCGTTCCCCGAACGAGGGAGAGCGACGACCGTTAGGAGGGGGTGAACCATGCGCCTCTCGGCCATGGTCTCTAACACGGAAGCCGCCGAGCTCCTTCGGTCGATCGCCGACCTGCTCGATCTCCAGGGGGAGAAGTTCAAGCCCGAGGCCTATCGCCGGGCCGCTCGGTCCATCGAGTCCCTTCCGGAACCGATCTCGAAGTATGCCGATCGCGGCGAACTGCGCGCAATCCCGGGGATTGGCGAAGCGATCTCGGAGAAGCTGACCGAGTTCCTCGCCACCGGCCACCTAGGATACCTGGATCAGCTCCGGACCGAGATACCCACCGGCGTCGTCCAGCTGATGCGGCTACCCGGCATCGGCCCTAAGACGGCGCGGCGCCTCTGGATCGAGTTCCAGATAGAGAGTCCCGCGGCGCTCCGAGCGGCGATCGACGCAGGGCGGCTGTCCGCAGCGAAAGGGTTCGGCGAGCGCAAGATCGCCCAGTTCCGTGAGGCGGCGGGAGCCCGACCGGCCGGGGCCCGCACCCCGATCGCCGAAGCATGGCCTCGAGCCCAGCGGCTGGTCGCCGCGATCCGCGAGCACCTGACGGGAGAGGAACGGGCCGAGATCGCCGGGAGCCTGCGTCGATGCCGGGAGACGATCGGCGACGTGGACCTTCTGGTGGGGAGCCGGCGGTCCTCGGAAGTCTTCGACCGTATCGCCCAAGGACCCGATGTCTTGGACGTCCTGCTGCGGGGCGACACCAAGATGACCGTGGTCCTCGAGGGGGGGCTGCAGGTGGACGTGCGGGTGGTCGACCTCGAGTCATACGGCGCCGCGCTCGTCTATTTCACCGGTTCCAAGGACCACAACGTGCGATTGCGCACGCTCGCCAAGGACCTCGGGCTCAAGGTCAATGAGTACGGCGTCTATCGCGGCGAGCGGCGGATCGCCGGCCGAACGGAGTACGATGTCTACGACGCCATCGGCCTGAGCTGGATCCCGCCGGAAATGCGCGAGGACCGCGGCGAGATCGACCTCGCCACCACGGATTCGGTCCCTCGGCTCGTCGAGCTCGCGGACCTGCGGGGGGATTGGCACGGTCACCTGGCGGCCGATACGACCCCGGACGACCTCGATCGAACTCTCGCCGAGGCCCGACGGCGTCGGCTCGACTACGTGGGCGTCCTCGTGCACGGAACGGACGATAAGGGTCACCCGGCCGAACTCCCTGCGGAGACCCGCCAGCGCCTCGCCGTTCGTCGGGAACGGCGACGGCCCGGCGAGGCGCAGGTGCTCGTCGGTGCAGAGTTCGCGACCGTCACGGACGGAGAAGCGGACCGAGGGGTCGACTTCCGAGTGTTGCGAGCCCAAGGACCCCCGCCTCCGGCGCCACAACGTCTCGGGACCGGCTGGCGCCTCGTCAGCCACCTCGGACCGGCGCCGGACAAGGCGGCGGAGCGAGGGCATTGGGAGGGGTGGCTCGCCTTCGCGGCCTCCCACGGCCTCTGGGTCGAGGTGGGACCCGGCCCGGAACGGCTCGACTCGGACGGGGCGCGCGAGCTGTTGCGACGGGGCGGGGCCCTTCACGTCGCCACGGGCTTCGACCGACCGACCGAGGATCCGACCGGACCCATCTCGCTCGGGTTCGCGCGGCGGGCCTGGGCGAAAGCGTCCGACGTGGGCAACGCGCTCCACCTCGCGGATCTCGACTCGCCGGCGTCCGCACGCCCCGGTCAGGACGCGACCATGCGCTCGAGCGCCCGACGCGCGCGCTCGGCCACGTCCGGCCGCACGTCGATCTCGTAGCGGTTGAGCTGCAACGCGTCCCGCACGTCCGCGAGATGGGTCTTCTTCATGAACGGGCAGATCGCGCCCGCGTCGACCGGGGTGAACCGGGTCGTGGGATTGAGCTGCCGCATCCGGTGCAGGATACCGACCTCCGTCGCGACCAGGACCTCGGGCGCCTTCGTTTCCTTCGCGAAGCGGACCATGCCGTCGGTCGACAGGACCTCGTCCACGTGGGGGAGTGCCTCGGAAGCGCACCCGCACTCGGGGTGGGCGATCAGGGGGGCGCCGGGGTGCTCGGAGCGCAGGTGGGCGATCATCTCGGGCCGAATCCGGCCGTGCACGTGGCAGTCCGCTGGCCACAGGTGCATCGTGCGCGGCGTCCGGCCGGTCTGCGTGCGCACGTAATCGCCGAGGAGCATGTCGGGGAGGAAGAGGATCTCCCGATCGGCCGGGATCGAGTTGACGACCCGGATCGCGTTCGAACTCGTGCAGCAATAGTCGCTCTCCGCCTTCACCTCGGCCGAGGTGTTGACGTAGGAGACGACCACGGCACCGGGGTGCTCGGACTTCCACGTACGCAGCTGTTCCGCGGTGATCGCGTCGGCGAGGCTGCAGCCGGCCGTGAGATCGGGAAGAAGGACCGTCTTCGTCGGGTTGAGGATCTTGGCGGTCTCAGCCATGAACCGCACCCCCGCGAAGACGATCACCTGCCGGTCCGTCTCCATCGCCTGTCGGGAAAGGTAGAGGGAGTCGCCCACGTAGTCCGCGATGTCCTGGACCTCGGGGAGCTGATAGTTGTGGGCGAGCAGCACGGCATGGCGTTCCTCCTTCAGCCGGCGCACCTCCTCCTCGACCGACATCGGCACCTCGCTACCGAAAACAGCCCGCAGGGCCTCTTAACTCGACGGTGGAGCGCGGGCGACCAGTTCGAGGTGGAACGGGAGCGCCGCCGCCGAATGGGTGAGGGCTCCGATGCTCACGGCGTCCGCGCCCACCCGTCGGTATTGCCCTACGCGTTCCGGAGTGATCCCACCGGAGAGCTCGATGAACACCCCGCGACGCAGGCCGGCCCGATCGAGCGCTCGGACGATCGCCCGGGCCGTGGTAGGGGGAGCGTTGTCGATCAGGATCGCTCGCACCCCCGCGCGGGCGACAGCGATCGCCTCGCGCGCGGTGCGGACCTCTACCTCAACCCGCATCGCGGAATCGCGTGCGAGCGGCAGGCGTGCCAGAGCGCGGGGCAACGGGAGGAGGGCGAGATGGGTGTTCTTCACCAGGATCGCGTCGGAGAGATCGCGACGGTGTGGGCGTCCCCCACCGTCGACGATCGCCTTCTTCTCGAGGTCCCTCAGGCCGGGCAGGGTCTTACGGGTCCCCCAGACCTCGAGCGGGGGACGGGCGCGCCGGCCGGCCGCGACGGCCCTCGCGGTGGCGGTCGCGACCCCCGACAGGTGCATGAGATAGTTGAGCAGGGTCCGCTCGGCTCCGAGGATCGCGCGGGCGCGCCCGCGCAACCGCAGTACCTCCGTCCCGGGCCGGACGGCAGACCCGTCGGCCCGCGCGCGCACGACGACCAGACCGGCCCGGCGCGCGACCTCTCGGGCCGCCGACATTCCCGAGAGCACTCCGCGGGCCTGAGCGATCACCCGACCCTCGACGGGGGCCGCTCCGATGCCGAGCGCCCTCGTCGTCCGATCGTGCCGGAAGCGGTCCTCGTCGAGCGCCGACGCGACCGCTCGGGCGAGCTCGGAGGGGTGCGGCCCCCGGACCGAACCCTCGCGGTTCATTTCGGCGGATGGGCGGCCGGTACGAACGGGAGCGGAGTGACCGCGGCCGGCACCCATCTTCCTCGAAGCTCGAGCTCCACCACCGTGCCGGGCCGCGTCAGTTCCTTCGGAAGGTACGCGAGCGCGATGCCCACATGCAGGCTTGGTGACAGGCCCCCGCTGGTGAGCGTGCCAATGGCCACGCCGTCGTGGCGAATCGGGGTCCCGTGGCGTGGAATGGCCCCCGGCTCCGTCACCGTCAGCCCCACGAGCCGCTCGGGGGTCCCCTCGGCGACCTCCTTGTCAATGGTCGGTCGGCCCACGAACGGGTGGTCGAGCTCGACGAACCGTTCCTGGCCGGCCTCGATCGGAGATCGGTCCCGCGAGAACTCCTGCCCGGAAAGAAGGAAGCCCTTCTCCAGCCGGAGCGTGTCGCGCGCGCCCAGTCCGCACGGGACCGCGCCCGCACGGGTGAGGGTCTCGGCGATCGGGATCGCGCGCGGGCCGGGGACGTACAACTCGTAGCCGAGCTCGCCCGTGTAGCCGGTCCGGCTCACGAAGATCCCGTGCGCAAGGTCGTCGGGGATCGCGCCTCCGACGATCCCTTCGGAGGGGGTTCCCGAGGGGGGCGGGTCCGGATAGAAGCGGCTCGTGTAGAACTTGAGTGGGGCCAGCGACCAATTCAGCTGGGTCTCAAGGAGACGACGGGAGCCCGGTCCCTGCACCGCGAGGATCGTCACCGCGCCGTTCCACCGGCGGATCGTCACGTCCGGGTGGCGATGCTGCTGGAGGATCGACTCGATCTCGAACGCACGTCCCGCGTTCGGAACCGCGAGGAAGGTGCGCACCGGAGATGTCCCGCGGTCGAGCCGAGTGATCAACAGGTCATCGACGATGTGGCCCGTCAGCTCGAGGAAGAACGTGTAGTGCGCCTGGCCCGGCACGAGGCGCTCGACGTTGGCGGTCGTCCGACGCGACAATAGGGCCGCGGCCGTGGAGCCCTCCACGGTGAGGATGCCCATGTGTCCGACGTCGAAGAACCCGACGCCCGAGCGGACGGCGGCGTGCTCGGCGAGGATGCTGGAATAGTAGAGCGGCATCTCCCATCCGTTGAACGGCACGAAGTGCGCTCCGTGCGCGACGTGGAAGTCGTACAGCGGGGTTCGCAGCAGGGGTGCCGCGGTAGGCCCGGCGTTCATGTAACGATCTCCGGGAGGCGGCCGGTGTCCAGCGCGAGCCGGATCTCGCGAGCGATGCGACGCCCGGTGCTCATCGGCTCGTGGTAGAGCGCGTTGCCATACGGGTGGCCTAGGGAGAGGTGGATGTTCGTGCCGCCTCCGATTCGGACCGCGACGTCGAAGACGGTGAGGTGGCCGTTCCGGTCGATGCAGGTCTGGAGGCAGAACGGCCCGACGATCCCGGGCGGGTAACGCGTCCGGCTCGCGTCGACGAATCTCTCGCCAAGGCGGAACGCCTCCTCCAGGATCGATTCGCGCACGGTCAGGCTCCCGTGGCCCACGACCGTGTACTCGGGAATCCGCATCCCCGGGGGAAGCTCGAGCTGTTGGTCGGCCGGCAGGCGAACCATCCCGTCGAGGTTGCTCTCCCGGCGCTCGTCCACGCCGAGAAGCTCCAAGCCCTCCGAACGGGGCGCGAGCGGCGAAAAGAAGAAGTTGAAGTTGAACACCGGCCCGAGCACGTATTCCTCGATCCGCGCGCCGTCGAGGTCGTCGCGCGCGATCGTTCCCTGCGCGAGGAGCTGGTCGGACTTGCGTTGGTACTCCTCGAAGCTCGCCGCGGTGAAGAACCCGCGCTCCAGGCGTCGGACCGCATGCGGAAGCTTCACGATCACGAGGCGATCGATCGCGTGCGGGTCGACGATCGGTCGCGGGATCGGGATGTCGGCCGACTCGAGGAGGGTGTAGTAGTTCTCCCGCTCGCTCCGTTCCTCGATCCGGAGCATCGAGCGGGATCCGACGATCGGCACGCGAAACTCGGACTCGATCGTGGGCAGCGGAACGTAGGAACTGAACGCTCGGTTCGGCACGAAGAGGACGCCGCGGTGACGCATGCGCTCCTGCTCGGCGGCCGCGGCGAGGTCCCGAAACTTCGGGTAGGTCCAGACCTCGTCGACGCATCCGCGCGCCGACCGCCCTGGTGCGGCCGGTCGCGTCGCGAAGTACCGGGAGTACGTCGCCTCTCGACCCCGTTCGCTCAGGATCAGCGTCGTGAAGCCCTCGTGCCGCGCTCCGTCCGCAATGTCGAGGGCGGAATGGGAACCGACCGCGCCGATCCAGGGACGGTCCGGGTAGGAGTCGAGGAGACCGCGGATCTCCTCCGGTTCCAGCGACATGCGGACGGGTCACGTCCTCAGAAGTTTAAGATGCCGGGCGAGCCGCTCCCCGGTCATCGGGAGTTCGGTGGGCCCTTCTCCGCACGCGTCGCGCACCGCGTTGGCGATGGTCGCGGGCACCGGGATGATCGGAGGTTCCCCGAGGCCTTTCGCACCGAACGGCCCGGCGCCGAGGAATCCTTCGATGAAGTGGACCTCGATCGGAGGTACTTCGGCCAGGGTCGGAATCCGGTAGTCGACCAGCCCCGGGTTCTGTAGCACGCCCTCCGGGCTCCAGAGGCCCTCCTCGGTCAGCGCGGTCCCAAGCCCCATGACAATGCCGCCCTCGACCTGAGCCTTGGCCGTCTCGAAGTCCACCACTCGTCCCGCATCGTGGAACGCCGCGTACCGGACCACGCGCACGGTACCGAGTTCAGGGTCCAGCGCGACCTCGGCGACGTGCGCGGCCCCGGTGAAATCGGTGTACGGGTAGAACGTCCCGTCGAGGACCCGAAGGGCGTCGAACGACCCGGCCACTCCGTAGTGCGTGCCGTACGTCGTGAGACCCCCGTTCTCGATCTCCTCTCGGCGGAGAATCTCGCGCACCGGTCGGAAGACCCCGTCGACCTCGACGGCCAGCTCCGAGCCTTGAACCGTGAGTCGGATTGCTCCTTCGGGAGCGTCCGTTCGTTTCGCCAGCTCCGCCCGAAGCTCCCGCGCGGCCTTTTCGACGGCTTGACCGAGGGCACCCAGAGTACGGCTGCCCCACACGCCCGAGTCGAACGGAGCGGTCGCGGTGTCGCGGTAGTCGACCTCGATCCGCTCTCGGGGGATTCCTAGGCCGACCTCGGCCACCGCCGCCAGCCCCCGGATCACGCTCCCGCTTCCGATCTCAGGTTCGCCCTGCACGATCCGCAGGCGCTCGGGTTGTAGGAAGAGCCGGGCTTCTCCTCCGGCACCCGTTCCGGTCGACCAGAAACCGGCCCCGACCCCAATCCCATGATTCTCGGGGAGGCGTTCTCTCCATTTCCTCGCCCGCGCACCGGCTTCGGCGAGGCACTGCGAAAGGCCGAACGGTCCGACCGTCTGGCCCAGATGCGTCAGGTCCCCCGGGAGCCAGACGTGCCGCCGGCGGAACTCGACGGAGTCGACCCCGAGGCGTTGGGCGAGGTGGTCCATGTGCGATTCCGCCGCGAACGCGCATTGCGGAGCGAGCGGAGCGCGGTGGGGTCCCAGCGGAGGCTTGTGCGTGCGCAAGGCGATCCCCTCCAACTCGATCGCGGGGACCCGGTAGGGTCCCACCGTGAAACCGACCCCATAGCCGGTGGCGAAATCTCGCCCGGGAAGGCTGGATCCGGCGTCGACCTTCCAGAGAACGCGCCGGCCGACGATCGTGCCGCCTCGGACCGCGCTCGACAGCCGAATGAGCGAGGGGAGGGTCGATCGTCCCAGGAGGAACTCCTCCCGATAGGTGAGCGCGAGCCGGACAGGTCGACCGCTCGCATGGGCCAATACCAACGCATACGGTTCCACGAGCGACGATCCCTTCCCGCCGAATCCGCCTCCGACCCACGTTCCTTCGACGACGATCTGCGACTCGGGGATCCCCAGCATCGCGGCGAGGTCCTCGCGCACCCCGAACGGGCTCTGGGTCGAGGTGCGGACGAACCACGTTCCATCGTCCCGGATCTCCGCGATCGCGGCGTGGGGTTCGAGCGCCACCTGCGACACCGAGTTCGTCCGGTACGTCTCCGTCAGAACGAAGTCGGCGGTCCGGAACACCCCGTCCAGATCGCCGTATCGTGCGTGAACGTGACCGATCACCTCGGGTTTCGGGCCTATCGCGGCCTCGTCGATGCTCTCGACGGCCGGGTGCTGGCGCGTTTCGACCTTCACGGCTTGGGCCGCCCGACGGGCGACTTCGAGGGTGGGTGCCGCGACGGCGGCGATTGGCTGGGCGTGGTACTGGATCGTCGTGGACGGGAAGATCGGTCGTTCCGGGTCGGTCGGCACGCCCGGGAGAAGTCGGGGGAGGTCCTCGGGACCGATCGCGGTCACGCCGGGGATCGCCCGCGCCGCGGTGAGATCGATCGAGCGGATCGTGCCGTGGGGGATCGGCGCGAGAACGAGGGCGCCCCAGAGCATTCCCGGGCTCTCGATGTCCGTGCCGTAGAGGACCGCGCCGCGTGCCTTCGCCAGCGCGTCCGAGCGCACGGCGTAGCTCATCTCACGGCCTCCCGGGCGCGCTGGGCGGCTCGTCGGATCGAGACGTACCCCGTACAACGGCACAGGTTCCCCTGGAGGTCCTCCTCGAACCCCGCGAGGTCGCCGGCGGCTCCCCGCTCGTGGAGGAGCGAGGCGAGCGCCATCACGAACCCGGGAGTGCAGTACCCGCACTGAGACGCCCCCTCGTCGGCGAACGATTGCATGATCCGAGCGCCGACATCCTCGGCGGCGAGGCCCTCGATGGTGGTGACCTCGCTTCCTGCGACTTCGTGCGCGAGCGTCAGGCAGCTCAGGACGCTCGCTCGGTCGACGAGGACGGTGCACGCGCCGCAATTCCCCGTGCGACAGCCTTCCTTGGTTCCTTTGAGCCCGAGGCGCCAGCGAAGGGTGTCCAGTAAACGCTCCGACTCCGGAATCGGGGACAGGTCGACCGATGTCGCGTTGACGGTGAAGGAGGGAGCGGTCGTCACGGTGCCGGCCCCCGGGGGGCCGCGGTTCGGATCGCGAGGAGAGCTCGCCGGGCCAAGACCGCGACGATGTGACGGCGGTACTCTTCGGTCCCTCGACGATCCGTAGCGAAGGGAGAAAGCTTCCCCGCGAGCTCGGCCGCCGAGCGGACCTCGTCGTCCGTGGGAGGACGAGAACGCAACGCTTCTTCGGCCGGCAGGATCCGGACCGGCCGCGGCAGGACGTCGCCGACGGCGATCCGATAGTACCCTTCCGAGGGGGAACGCGCGACCGCCACGCCGACCTGCGAGATGTCGTTGACCGGACGTACCCGCTGCCAATGGTAGGCGCTCGGGCGTGCCTCGGGGATCCGCACCGCGCGCACGAGCTCGCCGAAGGCGAGCCTCGGTCGCCGGGAGTCGGAGAGGAATGCGTCGACCGGGGTCCAGCGGGACCCGTGGGGCCCGACGACCTCGACTTCGGCATCCAGCGCGAGGAGGATGGGCGACAGGTCGGAGGTCGGCGCGCTGCGCACGAGGTTGCCTCCGAGGGTCGCTCGATGGCGCAGGGCGACGCTCCCGACCGCACGAACGGCTTCCCAAAGCCCGGGGATCCGCTGGCGGATCCGCGGCTCCACCTCGAGCGCACGCAGCGGCAGGGTGCTGCCGATCGTCAACGAGTCGCCGGACCACTCGAGGAATTTCCAGGGAAGGTAGCGCAAGGAAACGACGCGGCGGGGGGCGATGCGCGCGCGGTCGATGTCGAGGAGCAGATCGGTCCCGCCGGCCAGGACCGCCACCCCTTCGGGGGAGGCGGTGCGCAGCTCGGCGAGCGCTTCGTCCGTGCTTCGCGGGTGCACGAGGTCGAACGGCGCCATCGGGGGCATCACCCCGTTGGGCGGGATATCGTCTCGCCGACCAGGAGGGGGCGGTCCGGCTCCGGCTTTTTATCTGCTCGGTCGCTGACCGAGGGACGGATGGGGTTCGATCTCTCGCTGCGGTACAGCACGCCGCTCACTCCGATCGCGGATGTCGACGAGGTGCTCGGAGAGTTCCTTCGCCTCGTCGGGTACCTTCCGAACGGCGAGGAGGGCCGCGGTACCGAAGGGCCCGTGGGCGAGAGTCTTGCCTACCGGCTGGTGCGTCAGTGCTTCCTAGGGGAGCCCAGCCGGGCGTGGCAGCCGGACGAACTCGCCGTGACGCTCAAAACGACGAGGCCCACCGTCTATCGGCACATCAACAAGCTCAAGTCGCTCGATCTTCTCGAGGAGGTCGGCGTGCCGAGCCGGCGGGACCATGGTGGGGGGCGCAAGGCCTACCGGCTGCGCTACGGCAACATCGCCCGCGCATGGGATTTCACCGAAGCCCACGCCCAGAACGCACTGCGACGGTATCGCGAGACCGTGAACCATCTCCAGACGCTCATCGATCAAGGGGCGGCGGTCCCGCCGGCCGCGAAGACCGTACCCCGGGCCGCGGCGCGCGGAGGCGGCCGATGAGCTCGTCCTCCTACGGTGCGGAGAAGGAACGACGGGCCCCTAACCTCACCGTGGGCTCGCGGGTGCGGATCATCTCGGCCGGGTCGGACGACACCGGCCTCGTCTCGGAGGGGATCTACCGCGGGCTCGTCAGCATCGGAGGCGACAACATCCTCGCGATCGAGCTCGGCGGAGAGGGCGAAGAGAAGGGGCGGACGCGCCTCATCGCGACGGCCGCGACCTGGGTGATCGACATCCTCGAAGCGAAGGACGAAGAGGAGAAGCGCGCGGACAAGCCGTCGTCCACTCCCGAGTACTTTCGCTAGCTACGGATCGCTACGTCGTGGTCCCCGGAGCCGAGCCGCGGGTCGGCCGCGGGCTCCCCTCCGCCGGATCCTTGGCCCGCCCTGCAGGGGACGAACGGAACTGCTGCGCCTCGGTTGAGCCTTCGAGCGCGAGCGTCGACGTGAGTCCGCCGGAGAGGACCTGGGCGACGTCGTCGAAGTAGTCCGTCCCGACGAAACTCTGGTGCTTGACCGCACGGTACCCGGATCCCTCGACGGCGAACTCCTCCTCCTGGAGGTCGGAATAGGCGAGCATCCCGCGGGTCTTGTAGTCCGCCGCGAGCCGGAACGCCGAGAGGTTCACGGCGTGGAATCCCGCGAGCGTGACGAACTGGAACTTGTAGCCGAGCTGGGCGAGGTCCGACTGGAACCGACCGATCTCCTGCTCGCCGAGCCGGCGACGCCAGTTGAACGACGGAGAGAGGTTGTAGGCCAGCAACTTGCCCGGGTACCTCGCGTGGACGGCGTCCGCGAAGGCCCGCGCCTCGTCGAGATCGGGGCCCGACGTCTCGAACCAGAGCATGTCGGCGTACGGAGCGTAGGCGATCCCGCGGGCGATCGCCGAGTCGATCCCCGGGCGGATCCCGAAGAATCCTTCGGTCGTACGCTCCCCGGTGATGAACTCCTGATCCCGGGGATCGACGTCGCTCGTCAGGAGCTTCGCGGAGTGGGCATCGGTGCGTGCGATGATGACCGTAGGGACGTCCAGAATGTCGGCGGCGAGGCGGGCCGCCCATAGCTTCTGGTTGAACTCGCGCGTCGGGACAAGGACCTTGCCCCCCATGTGCCCGCACTTCTTCACCGAGGCGAGCTGATCCTCGATGTGCAGGCCGGCGGCCCCGGCTTCGATCAGCGCCTTGGTGAGCTCGAAGACGTTGAGCGTGCCACCGAACCCGGCTTCTGCGTCGGCGACAATCGGGGCGTACCAGTAGGTGGCCCCTGCACCGGACGCGTGCTGCTTTTCGTCCTGGCGACGGAAGGCATTATTGATTCGACGAACCAAGGTCGGCATGCTGAGCGCGGGATAGAGGCTCTGGTCCGGGTACGTTTGGCCCGCGTCGTTGGCATCGGCCGCGACCTGCCAGCCGCTCGCGTAGATGGCCAGGAGGCCCGCCTGCACCATCTGGACGGCCTGGCTCCCGTTCATCGCGCCCAGCGCCGGGACGTACTCTTCGTTCTCGAGCAGTTGCCAGAGCCGGCGCGCACCGACGTCGGCGAGCGTATGCTCGATCCGGATCGAACCCCGCAGGCGTGCGACGTCCTCGGGGCGGTACGGTCGCTGCGTGCGCTTCCAGCGCGCCGCCTGGGACCAATCGTCCGCGAGCTCTTTCGCGTCCTTCATGAGGGGTCCGCCGGAACCGTCGGCTCCAGTACACGGTAGGCCGAGTTGGTAAAATACTCTTGGAAGGCCGTACTCGCCACCAATCCTTCCATCAGACCCGCGGCCGCCGCGATCGTGGAGGTCGGCCCCCCCTCCCGGGTCCGCTCCGCGCGCACTCGCTGCGCCTCCGTGGCGATCGCCTCGACGATGTAGGGGATCGTGACCGCTTCGCCCGAAGCGAGGCGGACCCTTCGATGGGCCCACTGCCAAAGCTGGGCACGAGCGATCTCGACCGTGGCGGCATCTTCCATGCGGTGATCGATCGGAACGCATCCGACCCCTCGCAACCACGACTCGAGGTAGCGAACCGCCACTCGGACGTTCGTTCGGATCCCGTCCTCGGTCACGGGTCCGACGGGGATCTCGAGGAGATCCTCGGGACGGACGGGCTCGGGGAGAGGACGACGGTCGATCTGGTTCGGTCCGGGCATCCGGGCGTCGAAGGCGCGTTGCGCGACCGCGACGAGCCCGGGGTGGGCGACCCACGTACCGTCGTGGCCGAGGGCCACCTCGCGCTCCTTGTCCGCGAGGACGGCCGCCATCGCCGCCTCGTTCGCCGAAGGGTCCGACCGGAGGGGGATCTGCGCCGCCATTCCGCCGATCGCGTGCGCGCCACGTCGGTGACATATTCGGATGAGGTGGCGGACGTAGGCGCGTAGGAAGGGCCGGTCCATCGTGAGCTCCGAGCGATCGGGAAAGATCGCCGACGCGTCGTCCCGGAACTGCTTGAGGAAGCTGAAGATGTAGTCCCAACGGCCGCAGTTCAGCCCGGCGGAGTGCTCGCGAAGGGCATACAGAATCTCCTCCGCCTCGAAGACGGCGGGCAGGGTCTCGATCAGGACCGTCGCGCGAATCGTCCCGCGCGGGAGCCCCCCGCGGTCCTCGCTGAACCGGAAGACGTCGTCCCAGAGCTCGGCCTCGGGAAAATGCTCGATCTTGGGCAGGTAGAAGTACGGGCGGTGGCCCCGCGCGACCAGTTCGCGCGAGGTATGGAAGAAGTAGATCCCGAAGTCGAAGAGGCTCGCCGAGACCGGCCGGCCGTCAACCGTTACGTGGCGTTCGTCCAGGTGCCAACCGCGAGGACGGACGAACAGCACGGCCGGGCGGTCCCCAAGAGTGAGACGTACCCCGTCGGGACCGACGTCCTCGATCGTTCCTCGGACGGCGTCGATGAGGTTCGCTTGTCCCTCGACCGTCCGTGCCCACACGGGAGAGTGCGAGTCCTCGAAGTCCGCCATGTAGACGCGGGCGCCGGAGTTGAGCGCGTGGATCACCATCCGCCGATCGGTGGGTCCCGTGATCTCGACACGTCGGTCGACGATATCGTCCGGAGGGGGCGCGACATTCCACTCTCCCTCTCGGAGGGCACGCGTCGCTTCGGGAAAGGACGGCCGATGCCCTCGGACGAGGTCCTCGTGAAACCGTGCGCGGTGGGCGAGGAGCTCTTGGCGGCGATCCTCGAAGCGCGCCGCGAGCTCGCCGACGAAGCGAAGAGCGTTCGGCGTCAACACGTCATCCGCTGCAAGCACGGGCGGCCCGACGACACGCAGGCGGTCCGGGAACGCCGCGTCGACGGGCCGGTTGGGCGAGCCGTCCATAGGACACCGACCGACCGATAGGCATACGGGCCTAAATTCCGTCGGGTCCCGCCCGGCACTCCCGGCGGGACGGGCTTGCTGGGAGTTTCGTCACGGATTCCACCGCGATTTCGAACCCAGGTCGTTGGCTTCGAAGGCCAACAGGATAGTCCAGACTACCCCACAAGCCCGCAGGCGCGTTAGCGGGGCTCGCGTATTTGGGGGTTGTCGTGCGACGGGCCGGCGGCGTCGGTCGCTGCGAACGACTCGAGCGTCGTTTGCTCGTCCGAACCGGGGAACAGGGTTCCGAGCGACTGCGTCAGGATCTCGACGCGCTGGCGCAGGTACGGAGGCACACCCTCGGCGGCGCCCAGGTGCGCGCTCAGGGCGAGGTACTTCCGGATCATGCCTTCGTAGACCGTCGGCAGGAGCTCCCCATCGCACGGGCTCGATCCGCGCCCGACGGCGGTGCATCGGCCCGAGAGAGGAGGTCGTCGGTAGCTCGTTCCGCAGGTCTTGCATCGGAACTTCTGCGTCGCGAAGCTGCGCAGGTTTCCCATCGCGTCGGGCAGGAAGTGCGTGGTCAGTATGCTCGCGATCGCTTCGGCCGCATCGACCGACCGGATCTGGTTCATCAGCGTCACCGACTGTTCGACCATATCGCTCATCGCGCGTCCGTCGCGACCGGCCGATCGGACCGGGCCACGGGCGATGTCGCGTGTATCGTGCGTGAAGGCGTAGAGATCGAGGGTGTGCGCGCCGCCGAGCCGGTGACCGACGGTGTCGAAAAGTGCCTCGACGTCCTTCGCGTTCGCCCGCCGCGCGGCGGCCCGGTAGAACTCGAGCGGGTAGCGGTCATTGAGGTCGAGGTGATGCGCCTCCTTGTCGACCTCGGTCGCGTCCAGGCGCGTCGTGAGGACGAGCGGCTTGTCCATCATCGCCCCGCGCGTCTCGGGCAGGTACGCTCGGGAGAAGTTCAGCAGAGCGTCCAACAGGAGGGTGACGGAGTCCTCGTCGCCGTCGCAGTTCCGTCGCTTGGCCGCGTGGAAGATCGGGTGCGCGAAGCACGCCTCGGCCTCGGAGAAGCCGATGATGCGGCCCGCGACCGCGCCCGACGTGTGCGGCGCGAGGGCCGCGACGACCGCCCCGACGAGGTCCTCCGGGACCCGGGCCCGGTAGAAAGGGCTGAGCCCGTAGAGGTGGACGAGCTCGTCGTCGAGGAATTGGGACAGATGGAGGAGATACCGGCCGCACGATCGCGCCACGATGATGTCCTGCGGCCGCAGCTCGACCAGCTGATCGCTCCGTTCGAGCGGTCGGCCCGCCCAATCCTGGGTGTAGCCGAGCTCGCGGAGGCGCGCGATCTCCGTACCGATCTCGATTGGGCGGAAGTGGGTGAGCGGCAGGTCCATTAGGTCGAAGCGCGCGGTACCATCCTGGTAGACCGAGATCGCGTGCTCCGCCCGTAGGATGGCCTTTTCGATCGGTTCGGGGGTATGCCCCGCCGAAGTGAGTCCCTTGACTCCCTTGACCTGGGGGACGCGGTTGAGCCGGAGCCGTTGCAGCGCATCCCCCCAGAGTTCGTCGACCGGGAACGCGACCTGGATGGTGGTCCCGTTCGCTACCGTGTGCGCTCCGCAGGAACACCGGGGCCAGACCGAGCTCCGGGAGCACACCGGACATAGCCGGACCCCGAGTTGCGTCTGGACGGGCTGGCCCTTCATCGCGCGTCGGACCGCCTCTCCGACGGATCGCGAGGGGCCCCCGGCCTCGCCCACGGGGAAGAGGCCGTGGACGTTCGGCTGCATCTTGCGCTGGTACGCTTTCTCGGGTCGACCCACGCGTGCACCGACCCGGGAAGGGCTGCGAGGCATGACGGTCGCGCCGGCGAGCCGGCTCACGTAGGCGAGCGGATCCGGGTCGACCGGGTCGAGAAGGGTCTTGCGTACGAGGAGGCCGCCGACGATCTCGAGGCCGAGCGTGCCGACGAGAGCCTCGCTGGTTTCGGGCTCGCCGAGCACTTGTCCCGTAGGCCCACGCGTGTGCAGGAACCCCAGGCGGGCGAGCAGCTCGCGCCAGACCTCGTCCCAAGGAAGCTCGAGCCGCCCGTCCCGCCAGGCCCCGGATCGCTCGACCTGCTCCGCGAGGGCCCGGATCTCCGCACTCGTGAGATCGTGCCAGAAGAGCAGCCACCGCGGGTGCAGTGGTACGCGGTAGCGTCGGGCGAGGGCGAGCGACACGGCAAAGCTCTCCGCCCCCGCTCCCTCGGTCGCCGGCGCGCCCGCGGCGCGCAGCTCCTCTTCGTGCCAGTCCACCGTATAGGTTCCCGGCACGAGCGCGCGGTTGTTCTCGAGAAATTCCCCATAGGCGACGAGGATTTCCCCCAGATCGACGATCCGACGGATCTGCGGAAGGAGCGCTTCGGCCCGATCGACATCGTGGACCGCCGTCACCGTACCATCGGAGAGTTCGACGATCGGCCCTTCGAGCAGATCGCAGATACCCATCGCGGCCGCCTTGCCCGGGTACTCGAGCTTGAGCTGGGTCCCGACGGCCACGAAATGCCGAAGAAGGACCATCGTCGCCGGGTTGATCGCGCACGCCGCGAGGCCCGTAGTTCGTGCGCGGCCGTAGACGAGCCGAAACCCACCGGGCCGGTTCGGGTGCGCGAGGATCGGTCGCCCACCGACGCCGGCGTCGGCGAGGTACTTCGCCACCGAGCCGTCCTCCTCGTGCGCGGTCGAGTGCCCGAGATCGTTCAAGAACTCCCAATCTGGGATGGCGAGTTTGTCGACGATCCGTTTGATCTTCGAAGCCTTCTGACACATCCCTTCCGCGATGACGAGGCAGGCACCGCCGCGGATCCCGTTCGTCTTCACGCGATCGAGATTGCGGAACGCGCTGACCTCGGCGTCGCCCTCCGTCGCCTCGCCCGAAATGCAGACAGGAACGTGCCGCACGACCGTCGAGATCTCCTCGGGTGTCGGGACGTACTGGAGGTGCTGGAAATGCTTGTAGAGAGGGATCTCCTCCTGGTAGCGCCCGATCTCCTCGTGCGACGCACGGTAGGCAGCGAGGTGGAGGTCCCGGCGGATCACGTCGGCGAGCAGCACGCTCAGTGCCTGGGCGGTGCCACCGGCCGCGCGGATGGGGCCGGCATAGTACAATTCGATGAACCTTCCCTCGGGGCCGTCGACGAGGTGGACCTCGGCGAGTCCCTCGAGCGGGGCGACGAGAATCCCTTCGGTCAGGATCGCGAGGCCGACACGCAGGGCGGCTTCGACACGTCGGGCGACACTCCCCGGCCGGCTCGTGTCGCTCGCGAGACGGCGGGCGATCGCCACCGCCACCTCCTCCCGCGGCATCGCCCGGGCGAGGGTGCGGATCTCGTCGGCGATCCCATCGATGCCGAGGTGGGCCAGCAGCTTCTCGACCCGGCTCGCCATGTCCTGGGCACGGGGAATCTCCGGACGGGTCTCGGGGTCGATGCCGAGGCTGCGGGCGCGCTCGGCCACGGAATAACCCCGTTCGATCTCGCCCTCGATCGCCCGGAAATACGCTTCCACACCAGGGCCAAACGGGCGAGACCGATAAGGACCCGGCCACCACGCGTCGCCCACGCCGGCGCCACGCCTGCGTGCCCGTCGCCCGACCCGGGAGAGGCGTCATATAGGCCATCCTTTTGACCGACGAGGCGGAGGCGTCCGCCGGTGGGCCTTGGCCCACGAACTGCCCCTCCGCTCGCAGCCGGGGGACCAATGACGCCTACCTGTCCGGAAAGGGAAGGTAGGCAAAGGTGGACGCCGCATCGGTAGTAATCGTCGTGCTCCAGGCGGGCACCGTACTGCTCCTCGCGCCGCTGGTCGCAGGAATCGCGGCCCGTTGGAAGGCGTGGACGGAGTCCCGCCGGGGTCCCCCGATCCTCCAGCCCTACCTCGACCTCGCGAAGTACCTGCGCAAGGAGACCGTCGTTCCCCGGGGGGCCTCGTGGCTCTTCGTCGGCGCGCCGTTCGTCGCCTTCGCGGCCTACGCCACAATCTCGGTTATCCTACCGATTGTGACGCCGTACCCGATCCCGGTCGCTCCGCTCGCCGACTTCCTCGGCGGGGGGCTCCTCTTCGGGCTCGCGGGCGCAGTCACGCTGCTCGCGGCGATCGACTCGTCGAGCAACTATCCAGCGCTCGGCGCGAGCCGTTCCGTATCGTTCACGGCGTTCGCCGAGCCGACGCTCATCGTCGTCTTTTTCGGCGTCGCGCTGATAACCGGGACGAACAACCCGTACACGACCAACAACGTCCTCGCCGCATCGTTCGCGAGCTACGTCAGTCCCACGCACCTGCTGGTGATGGCGGCATTCTTCCTATTGCTCCTGTTCGAGACCGGCAAGCTTCCGGTCGAGAGCGTCGGACTCTCCGAACTTGGCATGCTCGACGACGGCCGCACCTTCGAGCACTCCGGCCGCCTGCTTGGCCTCTTTCGCTGGAATAGCTGGATGAAGCAGTTCCTGCTCTTCTCGGTCTTCCTCAACGTATTCGCGCTACCGTGGGGGATGCTGAGCGCGTCGACGGTACCGGCGGCGCTCGCAAACGTCGTGATCCTCCTGGGAAAAATGCTCGTCCTGGTCGCGGTGATGGTCGTCCTCGAGGCGACACTTGCCAAAGTCCGCCTGTTCAAGGTCCGCGACTTCCTCGCGCTCTCCTTTTCACTCGCAGTCCTCGCGGTCTTCGCCTTCGCCGTCCTCGGAGGAGCGTAGGGGATGGACACCACCGGGACGGTCGAGGGGCTCCTAGGCCTCGGAATCCTCCTCAGCGCGCTGTACCTGCAGAGCGAGTCGTTCATCGACCCGCTGGCGAGCGGTATCGCCGTCCAATCGCTGCTCGTCGCCGGCCTCATCGGCTGGCTCGCCTACGCGAACGGGAGTCTCGAGCTCGCGGTCGTCGCGCTGCTCGTCCTCGGGGTCCGGGCGATCCTAATCCCGATCCTCCTCCGCCGGCAAATCCGAGCGTTTCGCTGGCGCGCCCGGGAGCTGCGGGCGGCACAGCGCGTCACGGGTCACGCACTCGCGGCCGTCGCGATCGCGATCGTTGCCTGGTTCATCTTCCAAGAGACGCTCGCGCCGTTCCTGCCTCCAATCCCGGGGGTCGCCCTCCCGTTTGTCCTCCTCGCGGAGGGGCTTTTGATGCTCGCGACCCGGACGAACACGCTGGTCCAGGTAATCGGCTACCTTGAGGAGGAGAACGCAATCGTCTACGCCGGCGTGCTGTTCGTCGTCGCCTTTCCGCTCCTGATCGAGACCGTCGTCTTCCTGGACGTCCTCGGCGTCGTTCTCGTCTCGATCATCCTTTCGATCCAGCGGAACGTCTTCGGGGCCCCGGAGGAGGAGGCTTTGGAGGAGCTGACCGGATGAACCCCTCCGACCCTCTCCTCTGGCTCACAGTCGTCCTGGTGGCGCCGATCGCCGGGGCGCTCCTCCCGCTCGGTTTCGGCGTCGTCGGCGCGCGCCGTGCGGCTCGCGCGGCCTCGGTGGTCGCATGGGTTGGCGCGGCGGCGTTGCTCGTACTCGGCGCGAACGCCCAGTGGGGCGCCTACTTTGGGATCGACTCGGTCAGCGACCTCTTCCTCTTCGTCGTCGCATCGATCTACGCCCTGTCGACGTGGCACTCGCGCGCGTACCTGGCGGCGATCCACGCGCCGTTCCTGACGTCACAGCGGTATTACGCGCTGCTCGGCGCCTTCGCCTTCGCAATGCTGCTTACGCTCTCGGTGAGCGACCTCGGTCTGATGTGGATCGGAGTCGAGGGAACGACGATCGCGAGCGCGCTCCTCATCGTGCTCGAACGGCGTCCGGCGAGCGTCGAAGCGGCGTGGCGCTACACGCTGATCGCCTCCGCCGGCCTCTCGATCGCGCTGTTCGCGCTGATCCTGCTCTACGGCACGACCGGCACGCTGAACGCCTTCGAGCTTGCCGCGCACCCGCTGCCGCTGACGGCCCCGATTGCCTTCGCGGTGTCGCTCGCGCTCATCGGATACGGGACGAAGGTGGGGCTCTTTCCGATGCACACTTGGCTTCCGGACGCGCATTCGGAAGCCCCCTCCCCGATCAGCGCGCTGTTCTCAGGCGTGCTGCTCCCCACCGCGCTCTACGCCTTCCTCCGGGTCTACGACGTCGTGGCCGCTCCGGTGCCAGCGACCCTCTACGGTCTCGTGGTCGTCGTCGGTCTCGCGACGGCGGTCGTCGCCGCCTTCCTATTGCAGCGCCAGCGTTCGTACAAACGCCTTTTCGCCTATTCGAGCATGGAGATCATGGGTCTCGCCGTCGTGGGCGTTGGCCTCGGTGGAATCGCGCTGTACGGCGCGCTCGTCCTTGTGGTCGCACACGCCTTCGCGAAGTCGGCGGCGTTCTACACCTCGGGCAACGTGCTGCGGCACACCGGCACGACGCGTATGGAGGAGGTGCGCGGCCTGCGCACGCGCCTTCCCTGGACTGGGGCGACCTGGGCGGCGAGCGCGGCGGCCGTCACCGGCGCCCCGCCGTTCGGCACCTTTCTGGGCGAGGTGCTGATCCTCACCGGCGCTTTCGCGCTCGGCCAGTACGCGGTCGCGGCGGCGCTCGTCGTCGTGATCGTCATCTCGTTCATCGGGGTCAACTGGCAGATCGGCCGGATGGTTTTCGGCTCGGAAGATCGGGAGGCGGCGCGTGAGGCCGAGCCGATCCGGGATCTCGGGATTCCCTGGCTCTGCCTTGGGGTTACCGTCGCGATTGGCGTCGCGAGCCTGCCATACCTGGCGCCGGCGATACGGGCCGCGGCCATGTCGCTTGGAGGAAGCTTGTGAGCCCGGCCCCGTTCGACGTCGCGCGAGGTTCGGCGTTCCGCCCCTCCGACCGCACGGCGCTCGCCTACGTTTCCCGCGACGGCGCGCTCGCGCTGTACAACGATTACGCGACGCACCGCTCGACGCTCGTCCACGAGCCGGTGCTGAGAGGGGAGGATCTCGAGGTGCGAGCACGCTGGCGCGGCGCCGCGCCGGGGCCCCGGACGGTGTCGGTCGGTGGGCGGGTCCAGGGTTACGGCGTCTTCACGTTCCCGTACGGGCCCGTAGCGATGGGCACTGCGGAGGCCGGGGCGTTCGACCTCGTGACGTACGGGGAGCGGATTCTCGAGCTCGTCCCGACCGTCGGCTACAAGGACCGGGGAATCGAACAGGCTGTCGTCGGGCGTACGGTCGAGGATGCGGCACTCTGGGTCGAGAGGCGGGCCGGCGTCTTCGCTCTCGCCCACGTCTCGGCGTTCCTGGCAGCAGCGGAAGCGGCCGCCGGACGTTCCGTTCCCGAGCGGGAGCTGTGGCGCCGGGCGCTGGCCCAAGAGCTCCAGAGGATCCAAGCACACCTCCGCCTCCTCGCTCGCGTCGCCGATGGGGCCAGCCAGAACGTCGGAGCGGCGCAGGTCCACGCGCTCGAGGAGGAACTCCTCCGGGCGATCTCGCGATGCTTCGGGCATCGCTGGGGGTTCGGGGCCCTCCTACCGGCGCACCCGTCGGACCGGCTCGACCGCAACGGGCGCACGGAGCTCGCGGATCGGCTTGGCCGGATCTCCCGAGGATTCAACGGACTGTGGGAGACGTTCCTCACCTCACGGACGTTCATCGATCGGATTCAGGGCACCGGGACGGTCCCAGCCGCGGAGTCCGTCCGATGGGCCGCGGTCGGCCCCACGTTGCGCGCCTCGTCGATCGCCTGGGACGACCGACTACGCCAGCCGAGCGTGCCGTACACCGATCTCTTCGTCCCGCTCGCGACGGAGGCGAACGGCGACGCGCTCGCTCGCGTCCTCGTCCGCCAGGAGGAGATCCGTGCGAGTTTCCTGATGCTCGAGCAGATGCTCGAACGCTGGGAGGGTGTGGGCGCCGGTGAGGTGATTCCCTCACCCGGGATCGCTCCCAGCCGGGGCATCGCCCGCGTGGAGGCCCCGAACGGGGATCTCGTCTACGACGTCACGATCGCCGATGGGCGCGTCGCCTCCCTCCAGAGCCGGAGCCCGAGCGAGGCGAACTGGCCCGTGATGGCGCTGAGCCTGCGTGGCGCGGTGTTCACGGACTTCGTGTTCTCGCTCGAGAGCTTTGGTTCGTCGTTCGCCGAGACGGATGGGTAAGGGACGATGACGAGTTGGATCCGCCACTCAGCCGCGCGCGGAATCCTGACGAGCCGCTACCCAGACCGGGCGGCGACCGACGAGGAACTCCCAGAGGCCGGGCGCACCCCGACCGCCCATCCGGAAGAGCTCGCGCGCCTGTCGGATGGGGAGCGGTCGCTCTGCCCCACGGGTGCGATCCGGGAGCAGGCGGTCGACCAGGGACGCTGCATCCGGTGCGAGCGCTGCTTCGCGTTCGGCCTTCGCCCGTTGGGGTCGCCAGCGATGAACGTCGGGACGCGCGAGGAGCTCCGGGAAAGCGCGGGTCTGGCCGATCGGCGACCGACGTCGGTGGCGCCGTTCGGCACCTCCCTGCACGTCTTCATGATCGACGTCGGCAGCTGTCACGCGTGCAACGCCGAGGTCCTCGCCCTCGGCACGCCGTACTACGACCTGAACCGGCTGGGCCTCTTCTTCACGAACTCTCCCCGGCACGCCGACGTCCTCGTGGTCGTCGGGGTCCCGACCCCTGAGATGGTGGAGCCTCTGCGGCGGACGTACGAAGCGATGCCGGGACCGAAGGCAGTCCTCGCCGTTGGAGCCTGCGCGATCGACAGGGGAATCTTCGCCGACGGTCCGCGGACGGGATCGTCTGTCGGTGAGATCGTCCCAGTGGACCTCTACGTCGCTGGTTGTCCTCCGCCTCCCGTCGCGATCCTCGAGGGAGTCCTTGCCCTCGCCGGGCGCGGAGCGACGCCAGAGGAGAGACGGTGATCGATCCCGGCAGCGTTGTCTTTCTCGCGGCGGTGGCTGCGCTCTTCGCCGCGGCGCCCGTCGCGTTCGTGCGACGGCGCGCAGGCTACACCCTCTCGCTCGCGGGAAGCCTCCTCGTGGTCACGGCCGCCACGTGGGCACTCGCCGTCGGCCCGTTCACCGTCGTGAGCTGGACCGGGGTGCTCGGCTCGGACGTGAGCCTGCGGCTCGACGCGCTCTCCGCGTTCTTCGTGCTCGTCGCCGGGATCGTCTGGACCGCGACGTCGTTCTATTCGATCGGGTACGATGACGAGCCGAGCGCCGGACTCGCCGTCTCCTACGCGCTGACCCTCGGATCGATCGCAATCCTGATCACGGCGACGGACTGGCTCCTCTTCCTCGCGGCGTGGGAGGCGATGACCCTCGCCGCGTACTGGATGATTCTCGAGGCTCTCGGGCGGCCATCCCGGGTCTACTCGGCCGCGTTCGTCTTCCTCGCCTTCGGCGAAGCGAGCACGCTTCTGGTCGCGGTCATGATCGCAGCCACCTACTCGACGACCGGCACGTTCGCGATGACCGCGATCACGGTCGCCGGTCCTCTCGCCTCCGTGATCTTTGTCGCCGCGGTCGTCGGCTTTGGCCTCAAGATGGGCGTCGCGCCGTTCCACATGAGCGAATGGTTGCCGATTGCCCACTCCTCAGCCCCGTCCAACGCCTCGGCGGTGCTCAGTTCGACTCTGACGCTCGCCGGCGTCTACGGTCTCTTCCGCGTGGTGACGCTCCTGCCCACCGGCCCCAGCTGGTGGGGGGCGCTCTTGCTCGTCATCGGAGCGGTCTCGGCGCTCCTAGGCGCAATCTTCGCCTCGGTCAGCGAGCACGCGAAGGGCCTGCCGGCGTACAGCACGATTGAGAACAACGGCCTCATCCTCGTGGCGCTCGGCATCGCGCTCGTCGCTCGGGCCCAGGGCCTTCCGACACTCGCGACGTTCGCGTTGTACGCCGCACTATTCCAGGCGTTCGCCCACGCGGTCACGAAGGCGGCGCTTTTCCTCTTCGCCGGAGACGTCGAGCGAACGATGCGCACCTACGATCTCACTCGCGTCCGGGGTGGCCTGAAGGACGCTGATCAGCTGGCGAGTGGCGCCTCGGTCGTCGCCGCGCTCAGTCTCGCGGCCGCGCCTCCGCTTGCAGGGTTTGTCAGCGAGTGGATGATCTTAGAGTCGCTCTTCCAGTCCTACCAGTTCGGTCAGCCGACACTCGAGTTCATCGGCCTCCTCTCCGGCGCGATCGTAGCGCTCGCCGCTGGCCTCGTCCTGGTCGCGATGCTGAAGTTCATCGGCTTCACCGCGCTCTGGAAACCGACACACTCGGCGGGAGCCGTCCCTGCCCGGGGACTCGCGGCCCCGATCGCGGCCCTCGCCGGCGTAGTCGTGGCGCTGGGGGTGCTCGCGCCGTGGGTTCTCGTCTTCGTAACACCGACCGCCTCGCAGCTGCTCGGCACGACGGCAATCGCGCCGATCGGCGGATTGCTCGCAATCCCGACCGGTTGGTCGATCATCTCCACGACCCCGGCACTTTCGATGTTCGGAATCCTTTCCCCTCCGGCGATATCGATCGCGCTCGCGGTCGGCGCGCTGCCGGCGATTGCTTACTACGCTGCAGGTCGCCGGCGCGCGCTCCGGCGGGCCGACGCCTGGTCCGGCGGGAGGGCCCCTCCGAGGACGAGCGAGACGTACACGAGCTTCGGCTACAGCACGGGGATGCGGATCATGCTCCACAGCATCCTCGGCACGCGCGAGATACGCCGGAGCGCGGGTCCATTGGGGACGATCTCCGAAATCCGTAGCCCGGAAACGTACGACGTCGAGCTCGAGGTCCTGGACGTCTTCAAGTCCTTCTACGACGTGCTCGTGCGACTCGTCGGCGGAACGGCGGTCGCCCTTCAGCGGGCGATCATGCCTGGCCGCGTCGGGCGCTACCTCGCCTACATCCTCAGCATGACGCTGATCGTGATCGTCTACGTCGCAATCGCCTTCGGGCCGCGGTAGCTCCGGGGTGGGGGTCCGACTATGGGACGACGAGCACGGGCTGCTCGGCCGGGGTGAGGAGCGAGTTCGACACCGACCCCAGCCATGCCTTGGAAGCCGGGCCGAGCCCTCGGGTGCCGACGACGACTAGGTCGGCGCCGACCTCCTTCGCGACCGAACGGAGGAGCTCGGCGGCCGGCCGGTCTCGCTGGACGGCGGTGAAGGGGATCGAGGCGCCCGCGGCCCGTTCGGCCCATCCCGCGACGGCCGCGGCAATCGCCTGCTCGACCGACACCGACTCCTCCTCCGTCGCCGGCTCGACCTGCTCGGGATCGCGCTCCTGAGCGTGGACGAGGTAGATTCGCCCGCCCCCGGCCCGGGCAATCTCGAGGGCGAGAGACATCGCGCGCCCGGCGGCCGGCGACCCATCGAACCCGACGACGATCGCGCGGGGGGAGGGCGTGCCGCTCACGGGGCGCCCCTGCGCGGAAGGTAGCGTTCCGTCGCGACCGAGGTCGCGGGCGACGGAGGCGGCACCGCCCGGCGCGACGTGCGAAGGATCGACTCGAGGGCCTTCACACGGCGCGCGAGCAGTGCGTTCTCGCGAAAGTACTCGGAGGCTCGGAAGTGCGACTCGGCCTCCGCTCCCGAACTATCGGCGAGGGCCCTCGCGAGCTCGGCGATCCGTTCCTCGGCGCTTTTCGCGGAGATCGGGGGTTTCACCGGCTCCGGCAGGAGCCGAGCGATCGTCACCAGCCAGTGGTAGAACTCCTCCGGGCCGACCTCTTGTAGGTCGATCCATGGTCGCAGCGCGGCCACCACGCCCGGCGGGGGCGGCCCCCAAGGTGCCTCGCGCGCGGACGCTTCGGGCCAGTCCTCCGGCCGTTGGTCGCGTCCCGCGTCCCCTTCGGATCGTTTCCCCTGGGTCATCTCCTCCTTCCCCAGGGGTCATCGGCCCGGTGGCGGTTCGCGACCCGTTCGGATCGCGGGCTGACCCCACAGCCCATCCGTGATACGGCCGCTCCCGAGATAAACGCTGGGGAGGCGGTCCCGACCCCCTTCAAGTAGAGCGCCGGCTCTTCCGACTCGCCATGCGCACTGTGACCCTCGCCGTCGGCATCGTGGCGTTGGTGCTCGGGGCGGGGCTCGTCGCGTTGAGCCTGTACTCCGGGCTCGCGCCGACAGGAGCCACGGCTCCCCCGGGACACGCTCTGACCCTCACGCCGTCGACGATCGGACCGCTTCGGGCGACCGTACGATGGACCGACGCGGGAGCGAACGACACCGTCTACGTCACCAGCGCTCCCGTTTCGTGCAGTTCCCCGACCGGCGTCGTCGCGCGCGGGCTCGGGAACAACGGCTCGCTCTCGCTCGGGATGAACCCCGGGACGACGTACTATCTTTTCGGATGCACCGGCGCCGGCGGGGTCGTCCAACCGCACTTCACCTACACGCTCCTCGGGTTGACGATCTACCTCCTCCTCGGTATCTTCCTCCTCGCCGCGGGGGTCTTCATGCTGCTGATCGCGGTGCGACCCGCGGGACCGGCGGAGACAACGCCACCCGCGATGGAGGAGCCGGCGAGCCCACCCCCTACCCCCTCGAGCCCTGCGATGCCGGAGAACATGCGGGTGCCTCCCATCTTCGATGAGGCGCCCGACGCGGATACTTCGTCCGCTCCGACTTCGCAGCCGCCTACCGCACCCTGAGCAGGGCCCATGGATCCGAGATTGTCCCCGAAACCGGCGAAGTCCCGGGTCGGAGCCATTTACGGCTGCCCGCGAGTGGAGCGAGCATGATTCGACCGCCCGGACGTCGTGGCGCCGTCCTGACGCCGGCGCAGGCCCGGGCGATCTACGCCTACAACGAGCGCCTCTTCGAACGGTACGTCCGCCGAATCCGTCGCCTGCCCGAGCGAGCGGTCCACCGGCGGGAGGGGATCGGGCACCGGACGCTCTTCGGTACCCTCGTGCACATCCTGAACGTCCACGAGGTCTGGGTCGGGTACATCGTCCAGGGACGGACCTCGAACCCCGAGCTCGAGACCCTGTTCTCGGATCCGACGCGTCAGCCGAAGGACTGGGCCGGCTTTCGTACCTACGACCGAAGGGTCTGGAGGACCGTGAACCGCTACTTGGAGGGTGTTAGCCCGCGCGCGCTCGCGCGACCCGTCCACGCCTCCTGGATGCCGGGCCGCTACGCCGCGGCCGACGGGCTCCTCCAAGCCACATTCGAACAGGCGCATCACCTCGGCGAGATCATCGGTGTGATGTGGCAGCACGATCTCGCGCCGCCCGAGATGACGTGGGTCCGCGTCGGGCCAACGACCGCATCGGGCCGGACGTCGGCGAGAGGTTAGCACACGGTCCAATATCCACGGACCATCGAGAAACGAGTGACTATCTGCCCTTCGAGTGTGGGAGGGGGCGAGGTAGAAGGAACGATGTCGACTCATTCTGCGCTACGAGCGACGGTTCGCGGCCCGTTGGTCGTGGGTACGGTACTCGCGGTTCTCGTTGCGAGCCTGTTCGTGGCGCCGGCCCTAGGGCTCGGAGGTAACCCCGCGGCCCAGGCGGTGCCGCTCCCCTCGTTGGCGGGGAGCTTGGCGTCGGGGTCGTACGGCAACGTCACCAACACGACGTTCAACGGGACCGTATTCGGCGGCGTGTACTACGGCAATGCGAGCTATGGGTTTGTCGTGAACGAAACCACTACCAACGTGAGCGCCAATGTCTCCGCGGTCCACTATCAAGAGACGGTCGGGATCTATTTCCACCTCGAATTCTGCCGGCCCAACTGTTCGGCCCCGGTCGAGACGGCCAACATCACCTACGTTGCCTCGGAGGTCCACGATAGCTGGGCGAACCTGACCGACAACGCGACCGTCACCGTGTACAACGGATCGTCCCGCTTCGAAGGAGAGAACCGGACTGGCACGCCGGCCACGGCGATCGGACTGATCAACGCGACCACGCAAAGCCGCTCTCACGACTCCGGGGCCATGTACGTCACGGTCGAATCCACACGCACCAATGGCACCAATGCGACCCCCCCAACGCCCCGCACGTACTCGGTGGTGGCGGACGGGACCTTCGCCTCGAACTCGAGCGTCGCGTTCAACCCGGCGCTGGGCCTCTACCCGACCGGGAACCTGACCCGGGGCGAGCTCTGGTCCAGCACCGCCGCGTACAGCCTGGCCGGCGCGTGGACCGCCCAGTGGTCGATCAATGTCTCGCTCCCGCACATCTCGGGAACCTCGACCGGCGGCGTCCACGGCTCGATCGGACCTCTCTCGGGCAACGTGACCCTCGTCGGGCAGAGTGGCTCGGACTGGGGGCATGTCGACGGAGACCATGCCGCGATCGTGCGGTTTGGTCTCAACACGCGGAACCTCGAGATGATCGGACCGTACGTGGTCGACGGCGCGGCGTCGGCGAGGGCTTGGGGCCAGGGGTGGGGCGGATCGTGGTCCAGCGTGGCGTTCGCCAGCGCGAGCGCCTCGCTCGGTCCGACGTACCTTCCGGTCTCGTTCGGTGGCAGCGTACGCGACCCGATGTCGGGCGTGACGTTCTCGGCGGCAGCGACGGACGCTTCGGGCGTCTCGGGCTTTGCCCAGAACGGGATCGCCCCTCAGACGGAGAATGCGCACCCGATGACCGCTAGCTCGGCGGGAACTACCGCCGCCTGCCTCCAGACAGGTTCCTGCTCGTCCGGCAGTACCTCGAGCCCGTCGCCATCGATGTTCGAGAGTGCGACGACCGCCTGGATCGTAGTAGGTGTGGTCGTGGCGGCCGTCGCGGCAGGAGCGATCGCGGTCGTACTGCGCCGACACCCATAGGTCGAGAGCCGGGAACCGCCCGTTCCGTTCTTCGGGATAGCGTATAGTGTCAGACGAGGAGTTCGTGTTCTTCGGGTCTCGTGGCTAAAGGGTCTCTTGCAGCTAGGATCGAGTCGTCGGCCGCTCGACTCGGCCATTACCGGTATCATCACCACAAGCGCCGAGTCCAAACAAACGTTTAAGTAGCGAATCTCCGAGTCGTTGCCAGAGCGTATGACGCTCGTCTGACAAACGGAGCCAACGATGAAATCCATCATTCAGGAAGCGATCGCGAAGCACCAAGACGACCAGGCCCTCGTCGAGGAGAAGAAGGCCGATGCTCCGACGTACGCGAGCGCGGACGACGCGGAACTCGCGAAACTAGCGGAGACGTTGAAGGTCAACATCCGGATCGTCGGGTGCGGAGGCGGCGGATCGAACACGATCAACCGTTGCGTCGAGGAAGGCATCCAGGGCGCCGAGATGTGCGCCATCAACACCGATGCGAAGCACCTTCTCACCATCCACGCGCCTCGGAAGATCCTCATTGGCCGCCGGGCCACCAAGGGCTTGGGCGCCGGCGCTCGCCCCGAGATAGGCGAAGAGGCGGCGCGGGAGAACGAGGAAGAGATTCGACAATTCATCCAGGGAGCCCACATCGTATTCGTGACCGCCGGGATGGGCGGTGGAACCGGGACCGGCTCCGCGCACCTCGTGGCGCGCCTCGCGAAGGAGAGCGGCGCGCTCACGATGGGCGTCGTCACCCTTCCGTTCGCCGGCGAAGGGACTGCGCGCATGGAGCAGGCCCGCGACGGCCTCGAGCGCCTACGCCGCGTCTGCGATACGACGATCGTCATCCAGAACGACAAGCTGCTCGAGCTCGTCCCGCGCATGCCGCTCGATGCGGCGTTCAAACTCGCGGACGCAGTCCTGATGACCGCGATCAAGGGGATCGCCGAGATCGTGACGCGCCCCGGGCTGGTCAACCTCGACTACGCCGACATCCTGACGGTCATGAAGGACGGCGGGGTCGCCCTGATCGGCCTCGGCGAGAGCGAGAGCGCCACCGACCGGGTGAACGAAGCGGTCACCGAGGCCCTGACGAGCCCGCTGCTTGGCAGCGTGGAGCTCAAGGACGCCACCGGCGCGCTCGTGCGCGTCATCGGCGGACCGACGATGACGGTCTCCGAGGCGGAGAAGGCCGCGTCGCTCGTAGGCGGCAAGATCTCCAAGCGCGCCCGCATCATCTGGGGGTGCTCGGTCGAGTCGTCCCCCGAGATGGAGAACACCATCAAGGTGCTCCTGATCATCACGGGAGTCCGCGCGACCAGCCTCCTCGGCCAGAAGGGAGGCTACGCTGCCGGTGAGTCCGAGGAAGTCATCGACCTCGTCCGGTAAGCGAACCCCTTCCCGCCCCCGCTACCTCGGGATCGAGGTGGCGGGGGAGCTCGTCCCGGTAGGGTCCGCCGATGCATGGCGTCGGGTCCTTGATGACGTCGGTTCGCCGTCGCCTCCCTCGCTCAGCTACCGCGTGGTACGGTCGGATGCTCGTCGCGCGATCGTTGCCGTCGATCAGCATACGATGACGTTCGCTCGCGCCCGATGGAACGCCACCTCGCGCCCCGCAGGTCGTTGGTCGATCCGCACGATCCGCACTTGGGGAACCCTCGTCGGCGCGAAGAGCTGGATCCGGCGGAAAGCGAGCGGGTTGTCGGGCTGATCGGCCCCGCCACCGCCCGCGAGCATTATCTGGATTGCATGCTCCCCGTAAGGGGTAAGGGATTGGCAGAGCCGGGAGCCGGAAGGGTTCGTGTCGAGCGGGCTCTCCTTTCGGTGGATGATAAGAGTGGGCTCGCGGACTTCGCGCGGGGGCTCACCGACCTCGGTGTAGAACTCTGGGCGACTCGAGGTACCCGGCAGGCCCTCGAGGTAGCCGGGGTGCGGGCCCGAGCCGCCGAGGACCTCACGGGGATCGGTTCGTGGTTCGGTGGCCGGATCAAGACACTGCATCCGGCACTCCTCGCGGGGATCCTTTCGACGGCGACCGCCGAAGGCGAGAAGGAGCTGAGCGAACGCGGCTTCCTTCGATTCGATCTGGTCGTCGTCGAACTGTACCCGTTCGAGAAGCATCTCGCCGAGCACCCGACGCAGAGTGACCACGAGGAGTACATCGACATCGGCGGCGTCACCCTGGCCCGAGCGGCGGCGAAGAACCATTCCCGGGTCGCGGTCGTGCTCGACCCTCGTCACTACGCACCGGTCCTGAACGAGCTGCGCGCCGCGTCCGGGGCGTTGTCGGCGGCAACTCGTCGGAACTTGGCAGTCGAGGCGTTCCGAAGGATTTCCGCCTACGACGGCGCCATCGCCCGCGGGATCTCTTCGGCCATCTCCCAGGAAGACCCGTTTCCCCCGGAGGTCGTCTTTCGCCGGGCACCGCTGCGTCTACGCTACGGCGAGAACCCCCACCAACGTTCGGCCGTCTACACCGCGGTCTCGCCGGGCGCGGGCCTCACGGGCGAACCGTTCGAGCAAATCAAGGGCGATCCGCTCTCGTTCACCAACCTCTTGGACCTCGAGACTGCGCGAGCTACGGTCGCGGAGTTCCGGGCCCCGAGCGCAACGGTAGTGAAGCACGCCACCCCGTGCGGCGTCGCCTCCGGGAACACAATCGGCGAAGCGGTCGAAGGCGCAATCGTCACCGACCCGGTTGCCCGGTATGGCTGCGCCGTGGCGGTCAATCGACGCCTTGGACCGGCCGATCTGGCAGGATTCAAGGGAGTTTTTGTCGATCTCCTGGCCGCCCCCGACTTCGAACCGGCGGCCAAGGATCTCCTCGACAAGCGCCCGAAGATCAAGCTCGTCCGGATGACCCCGCGAACCCTCGGGCCGACCCGGTGGGAGGCGCACAGCGCGCTCGACTATCTTCTCCTTCAGGAGGTCGACCAACGCCAGCTTGCTCCCCACGAGTTCCGTCTCGTGGCGGGCCCGCCGATCACCGGGGAGATGGCCTCCTCGCTCGACTTCGCCTGGCGCGTCGTCCGTCACACGAAGTCGAACGCGATCGTCCTCGTCCAGGGATCGAAGACCGTGGGAATCGGAGGCGGTCAGCCGACCCGGGCGAAGTCGGTCCAGCTGGCGTGTGAGATCGCGGGGGACCGGGCGAAAGGGGCGGCGCTCGCGTCCGACGCGTTCTTCCCGTTCGCCGATGGCGTCGAGATCGCCGGCAAGGCCGGCGTGCGCGCGATACTCCAGCCGGGCGGCAGCCTGCGCGATCCCGAGGTGATCGCGATGGCCGAGCGCTATCACATCTCGATGCTCTTCACGGGCTGGCGCGTTTTCCGCCATTGATCATCCCGCCACCCTCAGCGATCGCGCTCCCAAGTAGGTCCGGCCACCGACCGACGGCAACACTCGACATCGAGCGGCGGGGATGTTCCGCGGACCCTCGGGGAGGACACCCGAACCGGAGGTGGGAGGTCCGGGTCGACGGCGCGAAGGAACGGGTAGCGCGGGGTTCAGGCGAAGTCGAAGTAGCGCTTCAGGATCGAACGGAACTCGGCCGGTTCTACCGGGCCGATCTCGCGCCCTTTCTCCTTTCCTTCCACGACGAAGAGGTACGTCGGGATCGAGTGGATCCCGTAGGCACGGGTCGTCCGATCGGCACTGTCGACCTCGACTTTGGCGAATTTGACTCGTCCGTCGAGCTTCTGGCTGAGCTCCTTGAGTATCGGCTCGGTGATACGACACGGCGCGCACCACTCGGCGGTGAAGTCGACAACAACGGGCAATCGGGAGTGAATCACTTCCCGTTCGAAGTTGTCGTCGGTGACGACGATCATTCCGCTCATGACGATGAAGCGGCGATTCGAGGGCCGGGCCCGCTTTAAGCTGTAGGTCGATGCGTAGGGCCGAGGAGACGGTGGCCCTTTCGCGACCGCCGCGCGCCGTCCCGAGCGCGTCGGTCGGGTCGGCGCTCGTGGCCTGGTTCGGCCGGTCGCGTCGCCCCCTACCGTGGAGACGCTCGCACGACCCGTACTCGGTTTGGGTCGCCGAAGTGATGCTCCAGCAGACCCGGGTCGCTCAGGCGGCGCCCTACTACGAGCGGTTCCTCGCTCGCTTCCCGACCGTTCGGTCGCTCGCCCGCGCACCGCTCCCTTCGGTGTTGAAGGCCTGGCAGGGAGCCGGATACTACGCCCGAGCGAGGAACCTTCACGCCGCCGCGCGGCAGATCGTGACCGAGCGGCGGGGGATATTCCCGCAGACCGTGGACGAGCTGGAGACCTTGCCGGGGGTCGGCCCGTACATCGCACGCGCGATCGCGGCGATCGCGTTCGACCTCCCGGTAGTCGCTCTCGAGGCGAACGGTCGGCGCGTCGCCGCTCGCTGGTGGGCCGAACGGGGGGACGTTCGTTCGACGGCCATGACAAAGCGACTCGTGCGGAACCTCGAGGGGGTCCTCCCGAGTCGGCACCCCGGACGGTTCACCGAGGCTCTGATGGAGCTCGGGGAGACGATTTGCCTTCCGTCCCGCCCCGATTGCCCTCGCTGCCCGGTACGAGAGCACTGTCGGGCGTACTCGACTTTGGACGACCCGGGGTCGCTGCCTCGGAGGCACCGACGTCCGCCGCGACCCACCGTGGTGGCCGCCGTCGTCGTGGTCGAGTCCGGAGGACGCTACCTCGTCCAGCGGCGAGCTCCGACCGGATTGCTAGGGGGCCTCTACGAATTTCCCGGCGGCAAGCTCGAACCTCGGGAGAGCCCGCGCACGGCCGCTCGGCGCGAGTGGAGGGAAGAGGTGGGCTCTCCCGTTCCGAGGTTGACGAGCGCCGGCGTCGTGCACCACGCATACAGCCACTTCACCGTCGAGCTCCATGTGTTCGGCGGACGAATTCCCCTCCAGGAGCGGCCATCGCCCCGGCCCTCTCAGGCCTGGGTACGTCCGGAGGAGCTGATGCGGCTCCCCTTGCCCAGGGCCACCGAGAAAATCGCCGAGATGCTTAGGATCGTCTCCGATCGGCGGCCTCGGGAACCGTCCCGGCGTCGCCCGAGCGGGTAACGCCCTCGGCGCCTTCGAGCCGTTGGGGTCGTGGGCCGATCCATCCCGGCACCGAAGCGGTGGCCCCGCGCCATGGAACGACCCCCGCGTGCGGCGTAACGTGAAGGGCCTACCGGTCTTGGAGGGGGAACTACCATGCGAGGAACCAACCGCAGCAAGCGAAAGGAATATGTCGCGCGCATCGGCGTATCGCTCGAGCCCGGACTGCTGCGCCTCTTGGATTCTTGGGTGCGCGAACGGAACTCTCCGAGCCGTTCCGATGCTATTCGCACCTTGATACGGAAGGAGCTCTCGGAGCAGGCGCTGGGGAACCCGGAGGCGGATTCGGTCGCCACGGTGACCCTACTGTATCGTCACGATGCGCCCAGCGTCCTGCGCCGCCTCGTCGCGGAAGAGCACCGTTGGGGCGACCACATCCGGTTCTCCGGGCACGTTCACCTTCACGGCGACTCGTGCATGGAGGTCCTAGGCATGGCCGGTAGCCGTCGGGAATTGGCGCGGGCCGCCGAGGACCTACGTGGTATCCGCGGTATCGCCTTTGGAGACTACTCGATCACGAGCCCTTCGATCGTCGGTGGAAGCACCGGACATCGCCACCCGCATCGAAAAGCGAGCTAGAAAACGGCCGGAACGCACATTCCCAGGGGCGGGATAACTATATAGGAGGTCGGGGAATTGTGTAGAATGGCCTCGGGCATCGGCGCGGCGTCTCTTGGTGGCACCGTCCAAGAGACCCGGAGACGTCCGCCGGTGCCTTCCCTCTCGTAGAGGCGGGCGTCTCAAGGGCTACCTCACCTGCTCAAGCGATCCTTCGCGCCCCGCAGGACCCGTTCGGTACCATGCCTTTCCGAGAATGAGCCGGGGTGGAACCGGCCCAAAACTCCGGCTGTCCCGGCTGTGTTCGGGATCGGTGCCAAGGACGGATACGCCCCCTCCGCGGGTCGGATCCACCGGTGCCGCGACCCGTTTGACCAAGCGACGGCGCGGCTCCTGAGGATCTCGGAAGACGACGATGTCCCCCACCTCGGGCACGCGGTGGCGATAGGCCGCGGTGTCCACCAGAATGCGGTCCCCTGCCTTCAGCAGGGGCCTCATGCTCTCGTCCACGACGTCAAAGATCAGGCTACGTAGGCGGCGCCCGAGGGGGGGCGGGGTCGTAGCTCCCTTGAATGCGATCGGCATCGACCTGCTCACCTTATGGCTCCTTCCGAGATGCCCAAGCCATGTCCGCCCTTCGGTGGTATGATCGAGCGACCAATATCGTCCGTGCCTTGGCCGGACGACCCGAGACCGTCTACGCCCACTGCGACATCCCCTGCGGTATCTACGACCCCCATGAGGCGCAGATCGCCGCACTGACCGTGATCCGGATGGATCAGATGATTGCGGAGACCACCCCGCCGGCCCCGGGCGCGAAGCCCGAAGAGATCCAGCTCTACAACGAAAAGATTGCGCGCTTCACCGCGGTCAAGGAACTCCACGCCGAGAAGGCGAAGCACGAGATCCGGGTCATCTTTGGCGACTACTTCACCGCCGACCACCTCAAGGCCTTCCCCCAGACCAGCGACCTCGTCTTCAAGATCTTCAAGCAGGCTTCGAAAGCGCGCCAAGGAATCGCTCTGGCCGACGCCCAGGAACTGCTCAACGAGGTCCAAGAGTTCGCCGAGATCTTCTGGAAGACAAAGAACGTCGCTACTCGCAAGATCCCCTCCCACCAGAAGTCGGGCGGAGATCTCGTCGTAGA
>JAKAZU010000021.1 GCA_021826525.1 Thermoplasmata archaeon | reverse complement strand
GGTCGTTCGGCCCCGGCGACCGTTCACGATGTTCCTCGGCTATCTCAACAAATCCGAACAGACGGTCGATGCCTGGAGGAACCTGTGGTTCCACACCGGGGACTACGTGACGCGCGACGCGGACGGGTACTACTACTTCGTCGACCGGAAGAAGGATGTCATCCGCCGGCGCGGGGAGAACATAGCGCCGTATGACGTGGAGATCGCGATCAACCACCACCCCGCCGTCTTCGAGTCCGTCGTGGTGGCCGTCCCCTCCCCGCTCGGAGAGGACGACGTGAAGGCGTTCGTGCAGCTCAAGCCCGGCGCGACGGTGGAACCCAAGACGCTGTTCGAGTTCGCGAGCGAGCGCCTTCCGTTCTTCATGGTGCCGAAGTACATCGAGTTTCTGGACGAGATCCCCAAGACGGCCAATCAGAAGGCCCAGCGCTACCTCCTCCGGGGACGGCGCGGAGGTCAGGAGTACGACCGAGACACCCTCGGCGTCGTCCTCCGCAAGCCGTAGCGTCGATCGGGGATCCCCGATCGTCCTCCTCGACGCCAACGCTCTCGTGCTCTGCGCCCGGGTTACCTTCCCTCTCGAAGCCGAGATCGAGCGCCTCGTGGGACCGGCACGGATCGCGGTGCCGGCCTCCGTCCTCCGCGAGCTCGACGGCCTCCTCCAGCGAGGGATCCCGGAGGCGGGGCTCGCCCGGGCCCTGGCGGGGCGGTTTGCCTCGATCGATTCCACCGGGGCCGGCGACAACGCGATCTTGGAGCTCGCCGTCGAGCGTCGCGCCTTCGTGGTGACCTCGGACCGAGCCCTCTCCGATCGACTCGCGAACGCCGGACTCGACGTCCTCATGCCGAGGGACCGGGACCGGCTGGTCCGCCGGGCCGGCCGATCGCGACCCGCGGGTAACGGTTAAGACTCGTACCCCGCTCGCCGAGCTGGAGCGCGCGGGCCGGATAGGGCGATGCGAGACGACGACAAGCTGTTGGACCTTCCGGACGCGGAGTTCGGGAGCGGCGTCATCGGGGTCTGCGACGTCTGCGGCACCCGCCAGGCCGTGATCGTCCTGCAGAAGGAGCGCTTCAAGCTCTGCGTCATCGATTTTCTCAACAAGACCTGGCGGAAGACCACGAACGCCCCCGGCGCTCCGCTCCCCCCGTACCGCAGCGAACGGATCTGGTTCCGGAGCAAGGCGGTCCCGGGCGGGAGCGCGCCGGCGATCGTGCTGACGCCGACCAAGCCGGTCCGCCACCCGGCCGTGCTCATCACACCCGACGTCTACGGACTGACGACGACGGTCCTAGACGCGGCGATCCGGTTCGCACGAGAAGGGTTCGAGGTTCTGCTGCCCGATCTGACGAAGACCGCCGGGTTCGGCCCGTCGCTCCACTTCGCGCTTCGCGGAGACGTACGGTTCCGTGGAGGGGTCGCGATCCGGTCCGAGCGGGTCGCGACGGTCCTCGAGCTGTACACCGACGCGCTCGATACCCTTCGAGCCCGCGACATGGTGGACCCCGTTCGCACGGCGCTCTTCGGGACGAGCTACGGGGGGAGCCTCGCGCTCGCCCTCGCCGCTCAAGATCCCAAGCTCGCCGCCGTGGCGCTCGCCTATCCGGTGGGCACGAATCCTCCGGATCTCGCCAAGCTCGTCACCGTGCCGATCCTCTGCATCTCGGGAGACCGGGATCGCCTCGCCCAGAAGGCCCGGGCCCAGCTCGACCACGCTCGGATGGAGACCCGCAGCGCCTTCGAGTTCGTGGACTTGCCCGGCGCGCGGCACGACTTCCTGTCTCGGGATTCCTCCCACTATGACGTCGCGGCCGCCGAAGAGGGTTGGACCCACATCATCGGGTTCCTCCGTCGGCAGCTCTTGCCTCCGCCCCCGAAGCCGCCGTCGATACCGACCAAACCGGCCGCGCCCGCGGGAGCTCCCCCCGTCGTGCGCTCCGGGGTACCGGCCGCCCCCGTCTCGGCCGCCCCGCCGCCTCCGGCTCCGAGTTGACCCTTCCCTACGCAACCGGGATCGATCCCACGTCGTGGACCAGCTGACGTGCCGCCCGGGTGAACCGCAGAAGCTTCGCCATGTTCCCCCGCACCTTGAGAGTGCCGCCCATGATGGCCTGCACCGGGTCGATCTGGCGGCCGAGCACGCGCTGCCAGTTCTCCGCTGAGGCTTCGAACACGAACTCGCTCTCCGTGCTCCGAGAGTCCGGGACGAACTGCGCTCCCCGGCACTGGCCGTTCGCGAGATCCAGGTGGATCCCGGGCGCGGGCGCATCGACCGCGCCACCGGTCACCCGCAGGAGGATGTCGCCCTCCCAGCCGCGCGCGGCGTCGGCGTACTCGGTGTCTCGGTTCACTACCGCCCGAAGGGCGTCGGCCCACGGCTGAGAAGGAAACTTCATGGTTCCCCAATGCGCGCCGGTCGCTTAAGCGGTTCAGGAGTACTCGTAGAAGCCGCGTCCCGTCTTTCGACCCAGGTGCCCGGCATCGACCAATCGACGTAGCATGGGGGAGGGGCGGTACTTCGGGTCGCCGAACTCGCGCTGGAGCGTCTCCGACACTTCCAAGGCGACATCGAGCCCGATGAGGTCCGCGAGCTCGAAGGGTCCCATCGGGAACCCCGCCCCGGACTTCATCGCGAGGTCGACGTCCCGCGAGGAAGCCAGACCCTCTTCGAGCACGAAGCACGCTTCGTTGAGGACCGGGAGGAGGATCCGGTTGACGACGAACGCCGGCGACTCCTTCACCCGGATCGGAACCATCGGGAATCGGTGGTTGCGCTGCCCCTGCAGGAATTCGATCGTGTCGGCCACTACGTCCTCTCGAGTATCGACGCCGCCCGCCACCTCGATCAGGGGGAGCGTGTACGGCGGGTTGAAGAAGTGGGTGACGAGCGTCTGGGAGACGTGCCGGAGGCCCCGGGCGAGCCGTGTGATCGAGAGGGAGGAGGTGTTCGAACCGATCACCGCATGCTCGGGGAGGACCGCGTCGAGCGCTTCGAGCACCGGCCGCTTGACCTCGGTGCGCTCGAAGACCGCCTCGACCACGAAGTCCACGTTTCGGAACTCGTCGTACGTGGTGGTCCCGCGGACGCGCGCCACCACCTCCGCTCCGCGGGCCGGCGTGAACTTGGGTGCGAGCTTCGCGCGGAGCGTCGTGAGCTGAGCATCCGTGAGCTGGACGCCGAGCGCTCCGATCCGTTCGATCTCCTTGTCCGCGCGCCCGGCGTTGTACGCCACGAGCTCGTCGACGTAGCCCCGCACTCGGCCGAGGCCCTTCGTCACGAGCTCCTCGCTGACGTCCTTGAGAACTACCGGAATCCCGTTGAACGCCAGGACCTCGGCGATGGCTGATCCCATGGCTCCGGCTCCCACCACGCCCGCATGCGTGACGCGCATCGACCACCCTGGTCGGAATGAGCGCGGGGGCGTGAATAGGCTATCGGCTACCGTGCCCGGCGCGGCCACAGAGTTTAAGGGCGGCCGCTTCTCGCTGCTATCGCGCGGGGATGGCCCAGCCCGGTAAGGCGCAGGATTGCTAATCCTGTGGTGATTTCACCTCGGGGGTTCAAAGGGAGGCCGGGGGAGTCCCGGCCTTCGGAAAGTCCCCCTCCCCGCGCTCCGTGATCCCTAACCGGGCGGCGCGGAGCTGAAACGATACACGTCGCCGTCCTGGCGAATGCCGACCGTGTCGCCGATCACCGGCAACGGACCTTCCACGATCCCAAGCAGGCGGACGGCTTCGGTGAGCTCGACCAGCGCGATCCGGTGCGGGGCGCTCCAACCTTCGGCGGGGCTCGTGAGCTCCGTGACCGCGACCACGGTTCCGAGGGACGGGATCTCCACCGCGAGCGCCTCCCGCATGCCGCAGCGAGGGCAGGGGCCGTTGCCCGGAACGTACAGCCCCTGACACGAGACACAACGCTGGAGTTGGAGGGGGAGCGCCATCGTCAGGACCCCTCCCGGCCGAGGATCGTCACGAAGTTGTGGGACGCCATTCCACCGATCGACTGGGCGAGCCCGATCCGGGGAAGGCGCGGAAGCGCTCGCGGTCCGGCCTCGCCCCGGAGCTGGCACGCCACCTCCGCGATCTCGGCGAGCCCGGAGGCGCCGATGGGGTGGCCGCGGCCGAGCACGCCCCCGGATGGATTGACAGGAAGTCGGCCGTCCGGCGCCACCCAGCCCTGCTCGAACCAGCTCCCGGCCTCGCCCGGACCGCAGACCCCGAGGTCCTCGAGGTCGATGAGCGCGAACGGCGCGAACGCATCGTGGAGTTCGACCACCTCGAGCTCCTTGCGGGTGATGCGGGCCATCTCGTAGGCGCGCCTCGCCGCGACCCGCGTCGCCGCGAAGGTCGTGAGATCGACCCGGTCGATCAGCCGCATCGCGTCCAACCCCTGTCCGAAACCGAGGACCGAGGCCGGTCCGGCACCTTTCTCCACGACGAGCGCCACGGCCCCGTCGGAGATGGCGGGACAGTGCAACAGACGCAGGGGTAGGGCTACGGGCCGGCTCGCGGAGACCTCGTCCGCGCGGACGGGGGTCCGGAACTGGGCGTTGGGATTCAGCGCGGCCCGGGCCCGCATGTGGACGCTGACGAGGTCGAACACCGATGGGGACACGCCGTACCGAGCACAGTAGCGCTGCGCGATGAGCGCCGCGAGCCCGGGCATGGTCGCGCCGGCGGCCACCTCGCTCGGGTGAAGCGAGTTCGCCAGCGCGCGGATCACTTCCGGCGTCGGGGGCTCGGTCATCTTCTCTGCGGCCACGACGAGCGCCCGCTCGTGCCGGCCGGACTCGATCGCGAGCACGGCGGCCTGAAAGGCGGCCGCGCCGGACGCGGAGGCCGCGTCGACGCGGAAGCCCGCGGTCGACTCCATGCCGATCCGGCTCGCGAGCCGCGGGACCGTGCTCTCGAGACCATTGACCGCTCCGGTCAGCATGCTGCCGACGACGAGCAGGTCCACCGGCTTGCGTCCGAGCCCCTCGAGCGCGAGGGTCGCGGCCTCCGCCGCGAGGTCGAGCCATCCCTCGGTGCGCCGGCCGAAGCGGCCGAGCCCGAGCGCGCTGACGTGGACGGTCACGTCGTCGCCTCCACGGTCGGCGTCTCCGTGAGGAACCTTACCGTCGAGAGGAAGCGGGAGAGCGGCAGGCCCTGCTCCCAGTGGATGATCGCATTGCCCTCGCGGGTGGTGTCGAGCGTGGGGAGCCGGCGACAGACCAGGTTCAGGATCCCTCGGATCGGTGCCTTCGTTCCGATGTACATCCGCCAGGGATCGGGATCGCGGTAGCCCACCCTGCGGTACGCGTACAACACCGTGAGCCCCACCCGCGCGACCGCCTTGCGGTGGCCCTCAAGCTGTACAAGGCCCCGGCCCCCCGCGGCCGTGAAGTAGATCGTATCCTCCGCGGAGGACTTGACCTCGAGGGGGAACGCGAACTCCCGGCGCAGGGCGATCAGGTCCAGCCCGAGGGAGCCGGCGGCGCGGATCACGAGGAACGGCTCGTCGATGATCCGTTCGAACTCGGTGCGATCGCTCGGTTCGAGCCCCTTCGCGTAAGCGCGTACGGCCCGGGGGTCCCCCTGCAGGAGGTCTTTGAGCTCGCGCTCGTAGGCCGATGCGTACCGACGCACGGACTCCTCAGCTCGAACGGTAGCTAATAAGGTGGTCTTGCACTCGTACTGCCTCGTGCCCTCCACTCCGCGCGTCGAGATCGCCGAGGCCGACCTACCGATCGCGCGGGTGCTCGCCGCGGTCGTGCAGGATGCGGACCGTCGGCGCCGGATCCGGGGGATCGCGACCCAGGGCGCGACGTTCCGCCTCTCCGAACTGCGCACCCGCCTATTGCGCGAGCGCGTCTTCCAGGACCCGAGCCGCCTGATCCTGCGGCTCCGGCGGCGGGGCCTCCTCATCGATCTGCCGGAGGGAAAGACGGACCGCAGCTACCATGTGGCCTATCCCGAGGAGCTCCGGGCGCGGCTGCTCGAGGAGCTCGCCCGGTCCGAGACGTTCGAGCCCACGGCGCTCCAGCCCGTCCCGGACGAGCATGCCGAGATCCGATCGATGGATTCGGAGTTCCTGCAGCGTCTGCGCGAGATCCTCGCTCACCGCCTCGAGGAGACGATCGAGTTCGGCGCGACGTTCGACATCGGCCGGTTGGCCGATTACCTTCGGGGACTCTTCGGCGAGGCCCTGTACTTCGATTCGCTGATCGCGATCCTCCAGCAGTACGCCCTCGCGGACGTCCCGCTCCTCGCCCCGACCGGCCGGTCCACGGGATCGACCGGTTTCCATCTCGCCCTCTTCGGGCCGCCGGGAACGGGAAAGACGTTCTCGATCGACGATATGATCCGCGGGAACCCGAAGAGCGGAGTGCCGCCCCACGGGCTCCCGGGCCGCAACCGGTACTGCGGCGGGATCACGCCCGTGCAGTTCCTTCGGGTCGGCGCGGCCTACAGCGGGCGAACGTTCAACTTCATCGTGCCCGAGTTCAATGACTGGTTCAAGTACCGGGGCATGGTCGAGCCCTTGAAGCTCGTGATGGAGCAGCGGGAGGTGAAGTGGGAGACCACGTTTGGAACGGTCGGGCCGTACACCTTCCACTCCTTCTTCAGCGTCAACTACAACGTGCGGACGGCCGGGGCGCAGGACTACTGGACGACGATCTCGGATCCCAACTTCGCCGCGCTCGAGGATCGGATGCTGTTGCGCTTCCATCCCATGACGCGGGAGCGATTCCGCGCGGTCGAGGCGAGCGCGGAGCGGCTCGAGCTCGGTGAGCTCGACTTCTCCCTCGGGGAGCGGATCCACGACCACCTCACGCTCGTCCATGCGATCGAGACGGGCCATCCGCTGCTCGCGGGCAAGTTCCCCTCGCGATCGGTGCGTCTCGACCGCGGGCTGTACGGGAGCCTGCGCAGCGTCTCCGAGGAGGCCCTGCGGGCCACCGAGCATCCGAAGTTCTCCCCGCGCCTCAAATCGCGCGCGGTGAAGCTCGCGGCGGCGGCCTCCCTCCTGACGTACTTCCACGCCCCGAGTGCCGATTCCATCGGGATCGGCCCGACCGAAGCCGAGTTCGCCCGCCGATTCTACGAGGACGAGATCCACTCACGCCAGGGTCGACAGGGATCGATCGAGTGACCCGGGCCCTCCGAGGAGCCGGAGGACCCGTCGCGCGCGGGGCGCGTTACCCGGGCGCGTTCATCACGCGGCCGGAGTGGGCGTCGACCAGGAAGACCACCGTGCCGCCCTTGTGCTCGATCGTGACCTGCCAGATCGGAGCGTGGAGGAGTTCACCTTCCGAGACCTGGACGTCGGACTGGAAGTGGCTCACCATACGGTGGCGCTTGTGGGCCTGCTCGGATTGGAGCTGGGTCACGTAGGCTTTCGCCGCGTTCTTCGCGGCCTCTTCCGTGAGGTCCCCGTTCAGGATCGGCGCACCGTTCGGGACGCTCTTCCGGTCGAAGAACGTGCGCTCCGTCAGCGCGAAGGCGTAGTCCTTGGGTTGGTAGTTCGAGAGCGCGCGGACGGCGAGGACGGGGTACTCATACTCCCCGGTGATGGTGTCCTGCCGCGTCGGGTTCACGGTGGGCCCCGCCATGATCGGGATGAACATGCCCCCCCCTCCCATCTGCCGGTTGACCGCGCCGCCGATCGCCGCGCTCAGCGCCATCGTCGCCACGGTCGATCCGACGCCGACGGCGACGTCCGTGTACTGGTAGTTGGTACTCGCCGAGACCGGCAGGATCCAGTACGGGATCATCGACAGCTTGTGATCGACGACCTTCGACTCCTCGAACTTCTTCCGGTTGAAGAACCCGGTGTCCATGAAGGCGCGGACGATCCCGAGCATCGCGTCGGGATCGATCAGCTTCGGCACGAGCATCGAGTGCTTGGAGATCTCGTTCCATCCGCTCCCCCCCAGCGAGACGGAACTCCCGCAGTAGTCGCAGGTGATCACCGTCTCCCCGAAGACCGGCTGGAGCGGGGCGCCGCACGAGGGACACTTGAACGCCTGGACGCCGCCGGCGGCCGCCGGGGCGACGCTCGGGGCGGCGTGGGGGGTCGAGGTAGAGGCTCCCGTGGCGCTCGCGCCGCCCGGGGTCGGGGTCCCGCACTTGAAACAGAACTTCGCGTCGTCGGGGAGCTGCTGGCCGCACTTCACACAGAACATTCGTTACCCTCTGTTCGAACCTCGGTCCGCGGACCGTCGCCTACGAGCCGAGCGCCGCCCCACAGTTGGGGCAGAACTTCCCGCTACCGGTCACCACTGCCGAGCACTTGGGGCAGGTACGGGGCGCCGGTGTGGCGAGCGACGCGCCGCAGGCCGGACAGAACTTCTGGCCGGGGGCGGTCGCCGCGCCGCACTTCGGGCACGGAGGGCCGCCGGCGGGTGCCGGAGCGGCACCGATCGCCGCCCCGCATGCCGGGCAGAATCGGGTGCCCGGCGGCACCAGCGCCCCGCACTTCGGGCAGGGGGAGGAGGGGCCGCCCCCGTACATCCCGCTCATCGTGCCGGACATGCCGTAGCCGATCCCCATACCGGCGCCGAGACCGACGCCGGCGCCGGCGAGCGAACCCGCCGTTCCCGAGGTGTTGGAGGCGGCCTCCGTCATCGCCTGGCCGGCCTGGTACTGCATGTAGTTGACGCCGAGAACACCCATTTGGGATCGCGTGTTGACGGCCTTCTGCACGTCATCGGGCAGGTTGATCGAGAGCCCCTGGAGCTGGTTCATCTCGACTCCGAGCGGGCCGAAGTGATCCGGCGCGGCTCCGAGCACCGCCTGTTCGATCGTCGTCAGCTGGACGGCAAGGTCGGTGACGCGCACCCCCTGCTCCTTGAGCTTCCCGAGCGTGTTGTAGACGAGGATGACCATCTGGTCCCGCAGCCGGGACTCGACGTCGTCGCTCGACGCAGCCCCGAACGTTCCCACGAACTGGTTGATGAAGACGTCCGCCCCGCTCACGCGCCAGCGGAAGCTGCCGAACACACGCAGGCTGACGAGGCCGAAGTCGGGATCGCGGAAGATGTACGGTTCCGAGCTACCGAACTTGCCGTCGAAGATGCGCTTCTGCAGGTAGTAGACCTCGGCCTCCTGCTGGACGCCCGAGAGCGCCTTGACGAGCCCACCGACCACCGGTGCGTTCAGGCTCGTGAGGGCGTATCGGTCGGGGCGGTCGATGTAGGAGAGGACCTTTCCGTCGCGGTAGAACACCGCCATCTCGTCCTCCCGGACGACGATGTTGTCGTTGAGGCGAATGTTGCGTGGAACGCGCCACATCACGTTGGGACCTTTGTTCGCGTCGTCCCAGTTGATCGTCGTCGACCCGAACAGGCTCCCGCCCTTCGGCGGGATCGGTTGATTGGTCACCATCGTATCGTTTCCTCCTTACTGCACCAGGACGCCTTGGACCGCCTTCAGCCGGACCTGGAATGCCTGCTGAAGTTGGCTGACCTGACCTCGCGCGCTGGCCACCAGGCGCTGCAGGTCCGCCGCATTCGCTCCGGCCGCGAGGGCAGGGAGGGGGGCGAGCGTCTGGTCCAGTTGGTCCGCCGCCAGGACGAAGCCGTAGTCGTACTCGTAGAGCCGGTCGAGATCGGCATTACCGACCCGGGTCGCCGGCGAGATGCCCGAATACCCTTGTTCCGCGCTCCGGATCTTGGGCTCCAGGGTGAGTAGGTCGGAAATGAGCGGGGCCAGGTCCATCAGGATCGAGAACTGCCCGGACTGCGTCAGGGCCGCGCGCGCGTTCTCCGCGCTCGTGCGCGCGTTCTTGATCTTGTCTGCCACCTGGCGGCGTAGGAGGCTGTCCGCCGCGCGAATGTCCTCGCCCTGGCGGTACGCTCGGAACCCGGGGACGAGCAGCTGCAATCGTTTGAGGGTCCCCCGATCCTGATCGACCTTCTCCCTCAGATCCACCGGAGCCGAACCGGCGGCCGCCGCCGCGGGCGGGGCCGGAATGGGGCCCCCGCATGACGGGCAGAACCGGTCGGACGCGCCCACCGGTGCGTGGCAGGAGGGGCAGACCCGCGAGGCGGGTCCGGTCGGACCGGGGGGAGGCATCACGTTAGGGACCTCGCGAGCTCGGGGGGGAGGGAGGAGGAGCGGTCGCCGGAGCGTCCGGCGCGTGAGCGGTTCCGTAATCGAACGCGGAGACCGGTGTCCGGGCGCGCCACTCGGCCCGGGCCGCCTCGCGGGGAGGTTCGGTCGCGAGCCTACGGCTCCGCCAGGCAATCCCTGCGATCGACCCGGCGAGCGCGACGAGCGTCAGGACGAGGCCGGTGATCTGCCCGGCCAGCCCAGGGTTGTACGCTGGGGCCGGAAGCGCGAACGTGACGAGAAGGAGCGCGAACCCGAAGGCGTAGAACGCCCAGGCGAGGGTGCGTTGCGGGGCCGGGTTCGCCGCGGAGAGGGACTGCGCGAGGTAGGACACCGCCGCGAACACCAACGAGAGGATCCCGATCGTGACCAGGCCGAGGTAGTGGCCGTTCTGGGGGAGCAGGAGGTAGATCCCCACCATGAGCACGACCGCCGCGACGAACAGGATCGCGGCGACGATCGGCGCGGCGACGCGTGACACCGGCGTAGAAACGGAGGCCATTCGTGAACTCCGAGTGTAATGGGGGAGGGCGATATATCAGGATGACCCCCCCGATCCGAACGTCCGCGGAAGTGGAGATCGGCTGGGAGCCGGAGCACTCTCCGGTGATAACGGTTCAGAGAACGGTTCAGAGCCTCGGTTCTTCGTCGATGCGCATGCGCCGGGGTGGGCGAGCTGCCGCCGCTTCCGGGGCGGGCGCGATCGACGGAGGGGCCACGACGGGCCGAGCTGGGGCCGCTGCCTCCCGGGGAGCTCGAGGTTCCCTCGGGGCGCGCACGGGGGCTTCGTCCTCGCCGTCGTCCCGTTCGGGATCGGCACGGACCCCCTTGGAAGGGGCCCGTTCTCGCCGTGTCGGAGCGGCTCGGGGGGCCACCGGCTCGCCTTCCTCCGCCGGCAGCGGGGGCCGTGGGCTCGCGTGGACCGGAGTGGCGTGGGCATGGGATCGGTCGGTCCCGCCGATCGGTGCGTTCGATTGGTCCACGGGGTAGCGGCACTTCGGACACTGCCGGAAGTTGCTGAGACAGTGCTCGCAGATCGGAGCACCGCAGACGTGCGCGATGGCGGCGATCCCGCCGCACCCGATGCACCGGATCGGCGCTGCTCCACGCCGATGAGATATCGGAGTGAGCCCGGCGGAAGTCGCGCCGCGGGCGGCCCCGTATCCTCCTCCCCCCGAGGGATGCGCGGCGACGAGCCCGGTGGCGTCTTCGTGAGGGAAGAAATGTGGTTCGGCGAGCAGAACCGGGGGCGCCGGGCTCGCCAATGCCGACGACGCCGGAGCGGCCTCGCCTCCCAGCGTGAGCGTGGGCAGAGGCGCGTGGGCTGCGCCCCCGGCACGCTCCACGGTCTGGATGAGACGCGCCTTGAAGATCCCGATTCGAAGGTCGCGCACGAGTTCAAAGACGGTTCGATCGTCGCCGCCGGCGCTCATCGCCTGGCGCGCCAGCTCCTCGACATCGGGAGTAAGCTCGAGATTCTCCGGACGAATATCGAGGTGGAGCACAGCCTCGAGATAGGCGAAGAGCCTCTGGACCTGTTCGAGGGACGTCTCCGCCGGGCTGAGCATGGCGATGTCCGCCAGGTTCAGCGAGCCGGGTTCGATCCCGTCCGGCCATCGCTCGACGGCCGAAGTGATCAGACGGACCGATGCCTCCTCGAGCTCGGCGAGCTCCGTCGCGGGCAGGCGATAGACATCGATCTTCGGCGTCCGGCCCATCGCCGCGAGGACCGAATCGAGCATCTCGAATGGCACTCGGAGGGAGACGAAGAGATCGTTCTTGGTGATGGGACGGTGCAGATCGGCTTCGAGGCGCAGGGCCGCGAGGCCCTGTCGGTCGATGGCGAAGTCGCGTCGCTTCTGGCCGGCGGCCTTCTTCCCTTCCTTGGCCGCGTCGGACTCGGGGTCGATCAACAGCGCGCGGTCGAAGCTGGCGAGCGCCGGCTCCGGCTGTCGAGCGGCGAGCTGTGCGAGGCCCCGGCGGGTCCATGCGTTCCCATCGTGGGGTGCGATCTGGACGGCCCGATCGTACAAGGAGAGTGCCTCGGCGGAGTCCCCCCGGCGCTCGGCGACGAACCCAGCGCGCAGCAGGATCGATGCGTTTCCCGGGGCGAGCTCGACCGCGTGCGCGAAGGCGGCGGCGGCTCCGCCCCAGTCTTCCCGGGAGATGTCGAGCTCTCCGAGACGGATCCACAGCGAGCTGGATTTCGGGAGGAGCTCGAGCCCGTGCTGGACCTCGCGAGCGGCTTCGTCCCGGTTTCCGAGCCCGCTCTCCGCCTCGGCGAGCAGGAGCACGAGTCGCTCGTCCCGGGGGATGCGACCGAGCGAGCTGCGCAACAGCTCGCGCGCTTCGGAGTGCTTGCCCTCCTCCATGAGGGAGTGCGCGGTTCCCGCAACGGCCACGGCTGAGCTTGGTTCCTTGCGAAGGATCTCCTCGTAGATGGCGCGCGCTTCCGCCGGGCGTTCGGCCCGCGATAGGATCTCCGCGCGGAGGAGGAGCATCGCATCATCCGCAGGTTCGGGTGCGGTACCCGGAGCGCTCCCGGCGTCCAGTCGCTCGAGCGCGAGGTCCGGGCGACCGGATTCCATCAGGAGACGGACCCGACGGAGCGTCACCTCACGGGTGCGCTCTGGATCGATCTCAATCACCTGACTATAGGCCGCTTCCGCCTCCCCCACCATCGAGAGCCGGGCCGCGAGATCGCCGAGTCGCAGGTAGAGCGTGGGATCGCGGGCGTCGGGACCGTCGATGCGCAGCACCGCATGGAGCGTATCGTACGCCGCTCGAGTCTCTCCGGTGATCTCCTGGACCTCGGACCGCTCGATCTGGACCGCACGATCGGACGGGTCGAGTCGGGCGATGGCCGTCAGGGAGTACAGAAGCTCCTGCGGGTTGCGCAGGGCCCGATAGGCCGCGGCGCGGGTGCGCCACACATCGACATCCTCTGGCCGCTGCGCGAGGAGCGAGTCGCAGACTCGCACGCAAGCCGCCGGATCGCCCGCCAACTCGAAGGTGCGTGCGATACCCAATAGCCCTCCGCGGTCGTCCGGAGCGATCCGGAGCCCCTCCTGGTACTCCGCGATCGCCTCCGGGAACGCCCCACGCTCGGCGAGCGAGCGCGCGTGTTGGAACGCGGCGTGGGCGGGTGCTGGTCCGCCCGGGCCGGGCGGCTCAGCGACAACAACTCTCCCAGGCATCGATGGCAAAAACGGCGGTATATGCGATAAATAGCTTCTCTACCACAGGAAGCGGAACTCCGGGCACGGGCTCGAGGACGACGTCGGTCGTCGGCCGACGCCCGACCGGCCCGCGGCCGCGTTGCCGAGGAGTTTATTCCTCGGGCGCTCTCGGGCAATCGTGCGGCCACCCACCTCGCCCCCCCG
>JAKAZU010000020.1 GCA_021826525.1 Thermoplasmata archaeon | reverse complement strand
GTGACCCCCGGGTAGAGTCGGCAGGGTCGGACGTTCGCGTACAGATCGAGCCGAGAGCGCAGACCCAGTACGAGCGCCGCGCCGGCGATGTCACCGTTCGGGAGAGAGATTCCCGGCCAGCCGACTGCGCCGAGGAGGATCGCGTCCGCGGCGTGGGCCGCCGCCTCGGCCTCGGGCTCCCACTCCCGTCCGGTGCGTTGGTAGTACTGGGCCCCTCCGGGGTGCTCGGAGATCGTCCACTTCGGCGCACCGGTCTCCGCCAGCGCGTCCAGGACACGCCTCCCCTGGGCGATGACCTCCGGGCCCGTGCCGTCCCCGGGAAGCGCGACGATGTCGTAGCCGCTCGTCCTCATGCCCGGGGGGTCCCGGCGGCGGCCTTGCGCTGTGCGAGCTCGACCTTCACCTTCTCGACGAGACCGCCGGCCTCGAGGAGATCGAGGAGGTGGTGAGGGATGGGAGGGAAGGTGATCGAGCGATTCGTCCCTAGGTTCGTGATCCGGCCCGCTCGCATCTCGATCCGGGCGGTATCGCCCATCTCGAACAACGCGCGGACGCCCCGGGCCTCGATCGTCGGGATGCCGAGGTTGATCGAGTTGCGATAGAAGATGCGGGCGAACGAGTCGGCGACGATCGCTCCGATCCCCGCGGCCCGGAGCGCGGCCGGCGCATGCTCCCGGCTCGAGCCGGAGCCGAAGTTCTCGTCCGCAATGAGGATGTCCCCGGGTCGAGCGCCGGCGGCGAACTCGGGAAGGCCGATCTCGAGCACGTGCTTCTTCAGTTCTTGCGGATCGATGATCGTGAGATACTTTCCCGAGATGATCTGATCGGTGTCCATGTCGCGCCCGAGCGTCCAGACCCGCCCCTCGATGAGGTCCTTCATCGTGTCCATCCCCGCCTAGGCGAACTCCCGCGGGTCGGCGATCTCGCCCCGGATGGCCGCGGCGACGGTCGCGGCCGGGCTCATGAGGTAGATCCGGCCCTCCTTCGGTCCCATCCGACCGGGAAAGTTCCGGTTGGAGGAGGATGCGCACACTTCGTCCGGGGCGATGATGCCCATGTTGCCCCCAAAGCATGCCGAGCAGCTCGAGTTCGTGAAGACCGCGCCGGCCTCCGTGTAGAGCTCGATGAGGCCCTCCTGGAGGCATTGTTCGTAGATGGACGTCGACGCCGGCGAGACGATGAACCGAGTGCCCGGGTGGACCTTGTGGCCCCTCAGGATCGCAGCGCCTTCTCGGATGTCCTCGATGCGGGCGTTCGTGCAGGATCCCAAGAACGCCTGATCGACGTGGATGTGCTCGTTCACGACATCGGTGAGCGGGCGGACGTTGTCGGGAGAGTACGGGCAAGCGACCATCGGCGGCATCCCGTCCACGTCGATGTCGATCGTGCGCTCGTACGTCGCGTCGGCATCCGCATAGACCGGATGCATCGGATGCTTGGCGATCGTGCGCAGGTACTCGAACGTCTTCTCGTCGGGGGCGACGAGTCCGCACTTCGCTCCCATCTCGGTTGTCATGTTGCAGATCGTGAGGCGCTCGGGCATGGAGAGCCCTTCGATCGTCGGCCCGGTCCACTCGACGGACTTGTACGTCGCGCCGGTCGTTTTCACCTCGCCGAGCGCGCGCAGGACAAGGTCCTTCGCGACGACCCCGGGCCCGAGGCGCCCCTTCACGCGTATGCGCAGCGTCGACGGTACCTTCAGCCATAGGCGGCCGAGCGCGAGAACCGCCGCCATCTCGGTGGGCCCGATACCGGCCGCCACGGCGCCCATGGCGCCGAGCATGTTCGTGTGGGAGTCGGTACCGACCGCGAGGTCCCCGGGCACGACCCACCCGTGCTCCGCGAGGATCTGGTGACATATGCCGTGGTTCCCGACATCGTAGAAGTGGGGAAGGTTGACCTCCGTCGCGAACTTGCGCAGGATCCGGTGGAGCACCGCGGCTCCCTCGGTCGACGCGGGAACCCAGTGATCGATCGCGATCACGACGCGTTCTCGATCCCAGACCTTCTCGGCGCCCATTTGATGGAACGGAGCGACGGTCTGCGCGCCCTGTTCGTGCATCATCGCGAGATCGACGCTCCCCTCGATGATCTGGCCGGAAGCGACGTGATCGAGGTCCGAGGCGCGTGCCAGGATCTTCTCGGCGAGGGTCATCCCGCCGTTGGCGCCGCTCATGTGCGGACCTCCTTGAGCCCCACCGCCTCGACCATCTTCCAGAACTCCACGTCGGAGACCCCCGGTTGTTCAAAGAGGTGGCGATACTCCTCGAGGAACGCTTGGAGTTCTTCCTTCGAACGCGCCTCGCCCTGGGCCTTGAGGCGTTGGAGGAGCTCGGCGAGCCGCGGTTCCGAGGCGACAATGCCCCGTTCTTTGAGCTTCTCGACGACCGCGGCCTTGCCGCTGTGCTTGCCCAATATCATCCGCCGGTGCCGCCCGACGACCTCCGGCTGCATCGGCTCGTACGTGAGCGTGTGCGCGAGGATCCCATGCGTGTGGATACCGGCTTCGTGCGAGAAGGAGTTGTACCCCACGATCGCCTTGTTCGGTTGGACGACGACTCCCGAGAGTTCCTCCACCAGTTGGGAAAGTTCGTACATCCGCTCGGTCCGCAGCCCGGTGCGTACCCCGTAGAGGCGCTCGAGCGCAAGCGCGACCTCCTCGAAGGCGGCGTTCCCGGCTCGCTCTCCCAATCCGTTGACGCAGGTATGGGGAGCGGTGACTCCGACCTCGAGCGCGGTGAGCGTGTTTGCCGCCGCGAGGCCGAAGTCGTTGTGGCAGTGGACCGAGAGATCCTTCGGGTGCACACGACGCTGGAACTCCTCCAGGTACCACCGGAACGTCAGCGGTGTCATGATGCCGACCGTGTCGGAGATCACGAGCCGGTCCGCGCCGGCCTCTTGAACGTCCCGATACAAGCGTTCCACGAAATCGAACGGGGCCCGGACCGTGTCCTCGGTCACGAATGCGACGTGGAGGCCGGCGCTCTTCGCCCGCCGAACACTCGCGATCGATACCTTGCGGACCTCCTCCTGGGTCATCTTCAGCTTGTAGCGAAGATGGACCTGGCTCGCGGCGACGAAGATCGCGATGTGGCTTGCGCCACTCTGGATGACCGCTTCGACGTCGGCGGGGACCGTCCGCGCCGAGGCGAGTATCTTCGATTTGAGCCCGGCGTGGGCGAGCAGGTGGACCGCGCGGGCCTCCTCGGTCGAGACGACCGGGATGCCGGCGTCGATGAGGGGAACGCCGATGCCGGCCAAGACTTCCGCGATCCGCAGCTTCTCTTCCGGGTTGAAGTGCACCCCGGGCGTCTGCTCGCCGTCGCGCAACGTCTCGTCCCAGAAGACGATCGGATCGGCGAACCGCCGTCGGTCGGCCGTGACGGAGTGGTAATCCTCGACCAACCGCTCGTCGGCCACGACCTCTACGACCGGGGGTTTTCAGATAACCTTTGTTGCGAATCTTACGCCGGGCGACGACCGAAAAATGCCAGAACTTCCCCTCGGCCGGGTTATCCGTTAAATACGAGGGGGGCCTCGATTCTCTCAGAACCGGGGCGGTCCGCCGCCGGGTTCCGTACAATGACAACCCCTGCGAGCCGCACCGAAGCGATCGCCACCGAACCGATCCCCTCCCCCGGCACCCCTCCGAAGCGGCTCGCCGATATCAGCGTCATGATCGGGGGTCAGGGAGGCGACGGGACCCTCACCGTCTCCGACCTCTTGGGACGGTACTTCCGCAAGCTCGGCCTTTACGTCTACACCTCCCGCAACGTCCTCTCCCGCATCCGCGGGGGCCACGCGGACGCGTCGATCCGCGCCTCCTGCCAGCCCATCCTCTCGATCAAGCCCGATGTCGACATCCTGATGGCGTTCGACGAACAAGCCATCGAGATCGGACGATCCGAGCTCGGCCCGGAGGGGATCGTGCTCTACGACTCCACCGGGTCGGCCGCGGACGTTCCAAAGGCCTATGGATTCCCGTTCGCGACCCTCGTCGGGGGCCAGGTCGGCCAACCGATCTACAAGAACACCGCCGCCTACGGTGCCCTCAGCGTGCTGCTGGGGTTCGATCCGGTCATGACCCGCCAGGTCATCGAGGAACGGTTCACGCGTAGAGGGGAAGAGGCGCTGGCCAAGAACCTCAAGGCGCTCGATATCGGGCGGCAGGCCGCTCTCTCCGTCCCCGGACTCGCCGACCGCTGGCACGTCGAAGCCGGAGACGCGCACGACCAGATCCTCACGATCGGCAACCAGGCGGTCGCGCTCGGTTTCGTGGTCGGGGGCGGGCGGTTCTTTGCCGGCTATCCCATCACGCCGGCCACCGAGGTGATGGAGTACCTCCAGCGCTACCTACCGGCATTCCAGGGCGTCGTGCGTCAAGCCGAGGACGAACTTGCTGCCATCAACATGATCATCGGCGCCGCGTACGCCGGCGCGCGGGTGATGACCTCCACGAGCGGTCCCGGTCTCTCCCTCATGACCGAGGGGATCGGTCACGCGGGTGCGGCGGAGATCCCCATCGTCATCGCCGACTGCGCTCGGGTGGGCCCGTCCACGGGGCAGCCGACGCGGCACGAACAATCAGACCTCGCCCACCTCGCGAACCTCGGGCATGGGGAGTTCCCCCGGTTCATCCTCGCGCCGGCGACTCCCCTCGAGTGCTTCCAGCTCACCGTCGACGCACTCAACATCGCCGACAAGTGGCGGGTCCCCGTCATCCTCCTGCTCGATCAGGCGCTCTGTCAGAACACGACGACGAGCCCGCCGTACGATCTCGAGGGAATCCACATGGTCCGAGGGAAGCGCCTCTCGGGAGCCGACCTCGAGAAGATGGCCGAGTACAAGGGCTACGCATTCACGGCCGACAGCGGAAGCCCGATCGCGCCACCCGGAACTCCGGGAGTGTGGAGCCAGGTCACGGGCAACGAACACGACGAGTGGGGGCACGTCTCGGTCAATCCGGTAAACCGCCTGAAGATGATGACCAAGCGGATGGGAAAGATGGTGGCGGCGGTCCCCGATCTTCCGACCGGAAAGTATTTCGGCGAAACCCACGCCAAGATCGGCATCATCGGATACGGGAGCACGATCGGCCCGATCCTCGAAGCCCAGGAGCGCCTGAAGACCCGGGGGATCCACACCCGGTTCTACCAGCCGCGGACGCTCTGGCCGGTTCCCGGGCACGAGCTCGATCCGTTCCTCCATGGTGTCGACGTGGCGTACGTCGTGGAGAACAACTACACCGGACAGTTCGCGCGACTCATCCGCGAGACGGTTCCCTGGCACCACGCCAAACTCCGATCGATCCTGCGCTACGATGGCCTCTCGTTCCGCTCCCCCGACATCGTCCGCCCGATTACGGAGGGCGTGTAAGATGGTGCAATCCGCCAAACCCACCCAGCCGATCTGGTGCCCCGGGTGCGGGGACTTCGCGCTCCTGGCGTGCGTCAAGAAGGCCGCGGCCGAGCTGAAGATCCCGACGCACGAGCTCGTGCTGGTCGGAGGGATCGGCTGCTCGGGCTCGATCCACAATTTCCTCGAGATCAACGGCCTGCACGCGCTCCACGGACGCCTTCTCGCCCAGGCAGTCGGAGTAAAGCTGGCGAACCCGAACCTCACGGTGTTCGCGGCCGGCGGCGACGGGGACGGTTATGCGATCGGGATGGGGCACTTCATGCACGCGTTCAAGAAGAACGTCTCGATCCTGTACATCGTGATGAACAATGAGACGTACGGCCTGACGAAGGGCCAACCCTCGCCCACGAGCCAGATCGGCTTCGAAGGGAACATCGAAAAGCCGTTCGACGCGATCCTCACCGCGCTGTCGATCCCGGCGCCGAACTTCATCGCCCGCACGTTCTCCGGCGACCCGAAGACCCTAACGGCGGTCCTGAAGGAGGCGCTCGAGTTCAACCGGGCGCACCGGGGGTTCGCGTTCATCGAGGACCTCTCCCCGTGCGTGACGTACAACGACACGTACAAGCTCTGGCGCGAGCGGGTCGTCGACGTGAGCAAACTGCCCGGCTACGATCCGTCGGACCGCAAGGCGATGTTCCGGCTCTGCATGGAGACGATGGATTCCGGGAAGATTCCGATCGGCGTGATGCACCGCCCCCCGGAGGGCGCCCCACTCGACCCCGCGCTGGAAACACGGGTGCTCCCAGCGGGCGCTCTCGGACCGGCCCGGACCGAGATCGAGATCGAGCCGAACATGGCGGCGTACGCGAAGCTCCTGCGGAGCGTCGCGTAGGGACCGCATCTTCTTTGGGCTCGCGGGGTCTCCGCCCGCGCGATGTGGATCGGCATCGACGACACGGACAGCCCCCGAGGAGGGTGCACGACGCACGCTCTGACCGAGGTCGTCCGCGTCGCCCGCGACCTCGGCGTGGACCCGATCGGCGACCCGCGTCTGGTCCGCCTCAATCCCAACATCCCCTTCAAGACACGCGGCAACGCCGCACTCAGCGCCCGCTTCGGCATCGGGCGAGGTCGTCGCCGGCGCTGCGGGTCGATCGATGGACGCGCGGTGTGGGCCTACGAACGGGGGGCCCGGCTCTCGCCGACACTCGCGACCGATCTAGTCGACGCGGCGTGGAAGGCGGTGCTCGACTCCTCGCGGGTCGGTGAGGTCGGCACGGATCCGGCGTTGGTCGCCTCGACGCGACGATTGCCGTCGTCGCTGTACTGGAATGCGGTCCGCAGTGTCGTCCGTGTGGACGACGTGCGAGCGACGCTGAACGATCTGGGAGCCACGGTGCGGATCCACGGGGACGATCTCGGCGTGGTCGGAGCCGCGGCGAGCGTCGCCTGGCCCGAGACCCACCCGACCTGGGAACTTCTCGCGTACCGCGACCCCGACCACGGCTCGCTCCAACGCGAGGTCGACGCCGGATCGGTCCGGGAGGCTCAACGCCAGTATCCGGACCTATTCCTGTGTACCGATCCCGCGACCCGACGACTCCTCATTGCCCCGCACACGCCCTGCCCGATCCTCTTCGGGCTGCGTTCGCGTCGGCGGGGAGCGCCGCTGCGTGCCCTCGCGACGGTCCGCTCCGAGCCGGTGGAACGCTGGATGATCTTCTGCACCAATCAAGGGACGGGCGACCACCTCCTACGGCGCCCCGCGGCCTCCCTCGGCCCGTACGAGAGTGGACGCGTGGAAGGGCTCGTGGGGAGCGTTCCGACCACGCTACGGGGTGGCCACGTTCGTTTCCCAATCGTCGACGCGGACGGGACGGAACTCGTATGCATGGCGTTCGAACCGACGAAGACCCTACCGGCGGTGGGCCGTTCGCTTCGGCCCGGCGATCGCGTGAAGGTCTGGGGAGGGCGCGCGGGCGACGCGACGTTCCGTGTCGAGGGCATCGAGATCCTCACGCGTCGCGAAGTCGCGGGGAGATTCCGAGCTCCGCGTTGCCCGGAGTGCGAGCGCCGCGCGCGCTCGCTCGGTACGGCGCGCGGCTATCGATGCCCGGGCTGCCACGCCCGCTGGCCTCCCGAAGCCGCGCGACGCGACGTGGTCCGGCCCGAGTTCCCGGCCGGGGTCTACCATCCGACGCCGTCCGCGCGCCGGCACCTTGCCCCGCTTGGCCCCGAACCCCCGCCTCCGCTTCCCAATACATAAGTACGCAGGGGCCGCTCCGCGGAGCATGCCATTCGCTCCGCTTCGAGGGTTCCGGGACTACGTCCCTCCTGAGGCCGGCGCCCGATCGGAACTGATGCGACGGATGCGGGCGAGCGCCCGCCGGTGCGGCTTCTCCGAGCTCGAGACTCCGAGCGTCGAGCCGCTCGATCTGTACAAGGTCAAGAGCGGCGAGGAGATCACCCGGGAGGTCTGGGCGTTCCAGGACAAGGGCGGCCGCGATGTCGCGCTCGCTCCGGAGACGACACCGTCGCTCGCCCGGATCTACGCGGAGCGGGCGAAGTCCGAGCCCTTGCCCGTCAAGTGGTTCACGGTCCAGAAGCTCTGGCGCTACGAAGAACCCCAGGCCGGGAGGACCCGAGAGTTCTCCCAGCTCAATTTCGACATCCTCGGCGTGGGGGGCGTCGAGGCCGAAGTCGAGACGCTCGCCTCGGCCGCGCTCGCTCTCGACGAAGCCGGCGCGGCCGGGCTCTATGCGTTCCGGATCAACGATCGACCCCTCGCGGAGGGGCTCGGACGTCACTTCGGAGCCTCGGACGTGGCGGCGTACTTCCGCACGGTCGATCGTTATCGGAAGTCCTCGGCGAAGGAGTTCCTCGCGGGCCTCGAATCCGCCGGGATCGCCCCCGGCCGCACCGCCGAGCTCACCGCACTGTTCGCCTCGGTCGGAGCCGGTATCCTGCCGGTGGACCTGCCCGCGTTCTTCGACCGCATCGACGCCCTGGGACTCGAGGAGGAGGCCCGGGCCGGCGTCGCACGGATCCGCGCGCTCATGCGATTGTGTGAACCCGCCGGGATCGCGGACCGCGTCGTCTTCGATCCGACCGTGGTCCGGGGCCTCGCGTACTACACGAGCACGGTCTTCGAAGCGTACGCGAAGGATGCGAGCCTGCGGGCGCTGTTCGGCGGGGGACGCTACGACCGGCTGATCGAGCTGTTCGGCGGACCGGCGACTCCCGCCTGCGGGCTCGCGATCGGGGACCAGACCCTCGAGCTCCTGTTGAAGGAGCACGGCCGCTGGCCGGAAGGCGAACCCGCACTCGACACGTACGTGGTAACGGTATCGACGGAGTTCCTGCCGGATGCGATCCGCCTCGTCCGGGAGCTCCGGCTCGCGGGGGTCTCGGCGGATACCGATCTATTGGGGCGCTCGATGTCCCGGCAGCTCAAGGAGGCGGCGCGCCAGCGTGCCCGCCGGGCCCTGATCCTCGGGCCGCAGGAGGCGTCTCGTGGTGCGGTCGTGGAGCGTGACCTCGCGACGGGGGACCAGCGAGAGATCCCGCGGGACGAGGCTGCACGACCGGCGTGAGCCCCTCCAACTGATCGGCGTCCCACAGGAGGATCCCGGGGGGGGACTCGCCCTCCTCGATGTACCCGTACCAGTACACGACCGCGCCCTCTCCGAATATCTCGGTGTACGGTCCGAGCTGGCGTTTGAGGTTCTTACGCAGCTCCACGTCGTCGCCGAAGTTCGCTTTCGATTCGATCCAGGTGATCTTCTGGCCGAGGAAGACGATCGGATCGTCGAGGAGCGCGTCCTGGGTCTTTTGGAACTTGCCGCGAAGGTCCTTCTCCGTCCGATACCCGATCCCGTGCTTCTCGAGCCACCGGTACAGGCGTTCCTCGCCCTTGATGCCACGCTCCCGCTGGAGCTCCATGCCGCGCGGCGAGTAAATCATGTCGGCCGAGAGGAGCTCCTCGACCTCGTGCCGCAGGCGCGCGTCGGGAGCCGACTCGGGGTGCAGGAACGATCCCCAAACCTGCTTGCGCGGGACCCCGAGACCCTTCATGATGATCTGGCCGGCCAGCACGGGCGGGAACCGCCACTCGTGCGAGATATCGAGCATGCTGCGGCCGCGCTTCCACTCGGAGAGCACTCGGGGCAGCTGGTGCTGGACCGGATAGAAGCGGCGGGTCGCGTCCCGCGTGACCCGGTGGGTATGGATGACGAAGAGGAGCTCCTCGTCCCGATGTTCGTCGTGGGAGATGCGGTGCACATCGTCGAGCGTCGCCAGGGCGTCATACAGGCGACGGTAAGTGGGGCGGTCCATGGGAAGCCGAAAAGTCCTCCGGACGATTCGGCCGGTCCAACCGCAGTTGAGCTTAAGGCTATGGTCAGGGGCGTCGCGCCCCGTGCGAAGGTTCGGCGGGCCCGCGCGTCGCGCTCGCAGTTCTCCCCATTTTGGCCATCGGGGCGGGAACTCGCTTGTGGAGGTTGCGCTCCACTCGGTCGGCGATGCCGCGCACGGTCTCCAGCGTGAGACCGGTCTCGCGCGCGATCTCCCCGACACTCTCCCCCTGCTGCAGCGCTACGAGGATCTGGTCGATCTCGGCATACCCCAGACCGAGCTCGGCCTCGTCCGTCTGATCCGGCCAAAGGCCCGCGCTGGGGGCTCGCGCCCGGATCGGGCCGGGAAGCTCGAGCTGGGCCGCGAGGGCTCGGATCTGCGTCTTGTACAGCTCCCCGATCGGAAGCAGGTCGACGCCGCCATCCCCATGCTTCGTGAAGTATCCGAGGAGGATCTCCGATCGGTTCCCGGTGCCAAGCACCAGGCGATGCCGCTCGCGGGAGAGGGCGTAGAGCGTCGTCATCCGGATCCGGGCCTTCGTGTTGCCCCAGGTGACCCGATCCGGGATGTCGGGCAACGCCGCGCGGAAGGCGTTCTCGATGGACGTGATCACGACGGTCTGTCGCTCGATCCCGAGCGCATCCGCGTACTGCTCGGTTTCCTTTCTCAGGGCGTCCGAGAACACCGCGTCCGGCATGAGGACTCCGAGCACGCGGTCCTTGCCGAGGGCGTCGGAAGCGAGGCGGGCCACGAGGGCGCTATCGATGCCCCCCGAGAGGCCCACGACGGCCCCTTCGATCCCCTCGCTCCGCACGTAGGAACGCAGAAAGGCATGGATCGTCGCCTCGGCATGCGGAGGCAGATCCGGCACGCGAGCGCTCACGCCTCGACCCCTACCGGCTCGAGGGAGCGTACGGTCTCCCAGTTCGCCCGGCAGCCGCAATCGAGCTCGCGCAAGGGCTCGAACACCTGGGTGAGCGAGGCGCGCTGGATCGCGGCGAGGACCCGTCGATCGCATCGACCGCAGTTGTGCGGCCCGCGCGCGAGACCGCCAGCTGTAGGGAAGGAGACAAGCCGAGCCGAACCGCGCCGAGCCGCTCCCTCGACCATCGACTCGACCACGCTCCACAGCCACGGTGGCCGGTAGCGCCGACGATGGTAGAGCCACTCGACCACGGTGCCGTTCTGGATGTGGACCGGATTGATGGACATGGCATCGAAATGGGCCCGGGCGGCCGCGACCGAGGCGACCACGTCGGCGATGGCTTCGCCCTCTCCGAGGTACGGGGGCTTGAGGAGGAGATACGCCTTCGCGTGCATCCCAGCGGCTCGCACCCGGTCCCCCGCGGCGAAGTACTCCTCGGGCGACGAGCCCTTGTTGATGAGCCGAGAGAGCACGTCCGCGTTGGCACTCTCCAGACCGAGGGCCACCTCGATCTCCCCGGGGAAGACCTCGGAGAGCGGCGCGAGAACCTCCGGCGTCGTGAACTCCGGGAGCGTCTCGAACAGGAAGCGGCGGGCCTTGCCGGCGAACGCGCCCAGGATTCCTCGTCGGCTCTCGGGGTCGACCTCGCGGTCATCGAGGAAGCTTCCCGAGGTGTACACCTTGACGTAGGGCTCGCCCCGGTACCGGTCGATCGCAGCTTGGAGCTGGTGCGCGAGCTCGTCGGGCGTGGCCGAGCGGCCGAGCGTATCCTTCGCGTAGCCACACATCGAGCAGCCCTTGACGTCGGCCCAGTAGCAGCCGCGCGTCTTCAGGATCAGCACGAACGCGCGGACCTCCTCGCGGCCGAGGGCCTCGACCTCCACCCATTGGTTGACGAACCGGCGGGCCGCATCGGGCTCGGCCGGCCCCGGGCGTCGCTCGTCGGCGACCGAGCGGGCGATCGATCGCGCGCTCACGACTCCTCGACCTCGACGCGGACGTCCATCGCATCCTTCAGATGCAACGTCTCCCGGAGCGATTCGGGGGCGACGAATTCGACGACATCCTCGTAGTGGGTCCGATCCGGCCGGATGAGATGACAGGGATGCTCGTTGAGCCGGGCCACGTAGCAGGTCGCGCCGCCGAAGGTCCGGTCGCCGGCCTGGAACCCGTCGATTCGGATCCCGGCCCAGTGGCGCACGAACCCGATCTGGCGACGGGTCCCGGCTTCGATGCGAACATTGAGCGTGCCGGGAAACGGACCATATCCGAGGCGGGAGGGAAACTGTTGGGCGTATCCCGGCTGGGAGAGGTAGTAGCGACCCTCCCCGAGACCGGAGGTGACCATTCCCCGGAAGGAGATCCGCGCCGGGCCGTCGAAGATGCGGTGGTAGACGTGGTACTCCGCTCGCAGGGCGTCGATCCCTGCGGAGGTGAGCGCGAGCTTCGGCCGTCGCCCCACCAGGGTCCGGGTGAGGTAACCGCGCTTCTCCAGCGCGACGAGGTAGCGGTCGGCGGCCTGCTGACTCGCTCCGATCTTCTGACCGACCTCGCGCGAGGTCAATTCGAGCGGGGCGCGGTCGGCGCCCGCAAGCCCGAGCTGCTTGAGGACGGCGAGCTCCTCTCCCTTCGAACGGAGACGGGAGCGCTCCCGATCGCTCGAGGGGGTCCCTGCGCTCACGGTGCTTTCGCCGGCATCCGTCCCGGCGCGTAAAGGCTCGTCACACTGGAGCCACGAACGATCAGGCGACCGAGGCGACGCGTCCGCTCCGCGGTCGTCTCCTCGGAATGGTCTAGGACGACGTTGAGGTGCTCGTCCATGCCGAGGAGCTCGCCCGAGATCGTGCGCCCGTCCTTCAGGACGAGCGAGACGCGCTGGTGGAGCGCCTGCTCCAGGACCTGGGACGGACCGGTCGCCATCGCCGACAGGAGTGGGGGAGCTTCCTTAACCTTTCCCGGAACGCGCTCCGGCAAAGCGATATCCTGGCGTACCTCCGTCGCGCCGTATGGCCAAGAACATCGCAGCGGCGAAGGGGCTGGCCGGGGTAGTCGTCGGCTCGAGCCGGATCAGCGACGTCGGAGGCGAGACGGGGACGCTCGTCTACCGCGGCTTCAATGTGCGAGAACTCGTGCCCGGAACGCCGTACGAATCGGTCGTCCACCTGCTCCTGTTCGGCGATCCGCCATCGGAGGACCCGTCCCGGCGGATCTCGGAGGCGCTCGCGGCGGCCCGCGCCTTGCCCCCGGCGCTTGCCGAGGCGGCGGACGCAATCCCCGCCGGAGGGCCTCCATTGGAAGCGATGCGGACCCTCCTATCGATGATGGGAGATGGCACGTACAGGTACCCCCCGACGCTCGAGCAAGGGTACGAGCTCATCGCGCGGCTTCCCGTGCTGCTCACTCGATATCTACGCCGATCGCGGGGCGAAGACCCGATCGATCCCCGGCCCGGACTCGGGCAGGTCGCGAACTACCTCGCCATGCTGCACGGTACGGATCCGGATCCGGCCCACGTTCGAGCCCTGACGGGTTACTTCGATCTCCTTGCGGACCATGGAATGAACCCGTCGACGTTCGCCCTCACGATCGGGATCTCAACCCAGACGGACCTCATCAGCGCAGCGGTCGCCGCGCTCTCGGTGCTCAAGGGCCCGCTGCACGGAGGCGCTCCTAGCCTCGTCGTCCAGATGCTGGATGCCGTGGGCACCGCGGACCGCGCGGAGACCTACGTCGCAGAGCAACTCGAGCATCGACGTCTCCTCTACGGGTTCGGTCACCGGGTGTACAAGGTCGAAGATCCTCGGGCGGTCCTGCTGCACCAGCTCGCTCGGGACGTCGCCGATCCCGCGCGCGTCCATCTCGCCGAGGCGGTGGAGCGCTGCGCGTTGGAGGCGCTCCACCGGGCGCGGCCGGGAGCTCGGATCTACACGAACGTGGAGTACTACAGCGCGGTCGTGCTCGAGGCGGTGGGGATCCCGCGCGATTGCATGACCCCGACCTTCGCGC
>JAKAZU010000114.1 GCA_021826525.1 Thermoplasmata archaeon | reverse complement strand
GCGTGGAAAGGGGGGCCTTCCACATGGATCACCTCGGCACCGAACTCTCCCAGATGCGTCGAGGCCCAGGGCCCGGCGACGAACCGGGCGGAGTCCAGGACTCGAATCCCCGCTAGCGGGCCGTACAAGGGGACGAGCGAACGCGACCGAACGGTGCGGCCCATGGCCCCGTTGTCGGTACCGGTTCTATAAGAGGCGAGGTTCACCACGGAACCTTGCCGACCAAATATCCGAGACCGACTGCCCGCGTCGATGAGCGAGGCGCCGTGGGACCGATTCGCGGGGGAGCGATTCCGAGACGAGCTCACCAAGTTCAAGATGCAGAACCACCCGTTCGCGACCCACCCGTTCTTCGCGGCGATCGAGAAGGGCGAGGCGCCGAAGGCCCTCGTCCAGGCGTGGGCGCAGCAGTTCTATCCCTGGCTCGCCAGCGTTCCGATCGCGATGGCGGAGCGATTCGCCCGGGTGGGCTGGGAACCGAAGAACGACCGGTTCCGGCGGATGGTGCTCGACCAGCTCGTCGAAGAGGCCGGCGACCCGAAGGGCAAGGAGCCCGGTCACCCCGAGCTCTGGCTGAGGTTCTGCGAGGGCCTGGGGGTGCCCCGCGCTCAGGTCCAGGCGGCTCCGCTCCTTCCGAGCACGATGGTAGCGATCGACGACTTCCTCTACACGAATCGGGAGAACCCGTTCTACATCTCTGCCGCTGGATCGTCCGAGCCCCCCAACGTCGATCTATGCGCGCGGCTGCTCCCGGCGTTCCGCTCGCACTACGGCGTGAAGGAAGAACACCTCGAGTACTATCGACTCCACGTCACGGCCGACGTGGAGCACAGCCAATGGGTCGGCGAGATCGTGGCCGCCTTTGCGAACACGCCGGAGGTTCGACGCCAGATGTGGGACCAGATGCTCCGCGGATTCTCCCTCCATGCCCTCCTCGTGGACGGCGTCGTCTCCGGGGCCGCCGCGAGCGGCACGGTCCGACCCGCTGCGTAGGACCGCTCCGTCGTCGAGCGAGGAGGGTGGAGAGTGCCCTCCTCCGGAGCCTCTCCGGCCCTCTGGGTGCAACTGACCCAAGCGCTCGTGGCCCGGGAGCTCGTCGACACCTTCGGGCTTCCGGCTCGGCGGGCCGCCGAGCTCCTCGGGCTCGCTCCTTCCGCGATCTCCCAGTACCTATCGGGCAAGCGCCTCCGGGGCCCGCTCGCGCACGCGCGCACGCACGAAGAGGTCCGCCGCGTCGCGCGGGTCGTGGCCCAGCGGCTGGTCTCGGCGGAACACCCCGGCGACATCGCTCCCGTGCTGCTCCTCGAAGCGGCCCGCGATCTTTCCTCGGCCGGACGGCCGCCCCTCCCGATCCCCCCGGCGATGACCGGCGGAGAGCTCCCCGCGCCGCCGGCGAACCCGGAGTTCGCACGGTTCCTGCGAGCGCGCATCACGCTCGAACAGACCGCGGTAGCGGACTGCATGCGCCTCGCGCAGAAGTCGCGGGACGAATTGACCCGCGCGATCTTCCGGCAGATCGCCTCCGACAGCCTGCGCCACGCCGAGATCGTCGCGTCGATCGCATCGTATCTGGATCGCGGGCTGCATCGCACCGTCGCGACCGGCATCACTCGGGCGGACATCGATCGGCTCATTGCGAAGGAGCACGAGGCCGAGTCGAGAACGGCCCCGGGCGTGGCGACCGAGCTGGGAGGGGTCCTCGCGATCCTGTGGGAGAGCATGGAGTCGGACGAGCGCAAGCACGAAGTGCTGCTGGCGCGCCTGCTCGAGACCGGCCTGCCTCCCCGGGGACGGCCGATCCCCAAGGAGCGTGCGCCTCGACGCGGGTGAGCCCTCGTCGAAGTGGAGCGCCCTACGGCCGAATGCGCTCGAGCGACAAGAAGCGAACCTCGCCGCCGGCGCGCACGGCCGCGAGCAGGTACTCCTTGCGGACCCCCTGCGCCACCCGGATCCCGCCGGAGACCTCGGGCCAGGAACTGATGTGCTTGTCGCGGACCGCGCGCAGCAGGTAGCGCGCGTGCGAATGCTCCGGGCTACGGGGATAGGCGCGGAAGTGGGCCCCATACTTGAATCCGGTCTTGACCACGAGCCCGCGTCCTCGCAAGGCGGTGTACGCCGCGAGCCGCTCGTCGAAATGCGGATCGAGGCGTCGGGCGCGCCGGTGGAGGCGTTCCCGGGAGACCGCACGGTGGCTGGCCCCGTCGCGCAGCCGGATCTGCCCGCTATCGGCGAGGTAGGCCCCCTCGATCAGGCTGAGCTCGAGCCGATCGCCCAGCTGGCTCCCGTAGGCGAGGGAGCGCCCCAGCTCGTCCACCGCCCGCTCGTCGAACACCACCAAGCGGTCGTGGGAGAGCCACGCCTCCGTCGGCGTGCCGAGGCGGCGAGCGGGAAGGGCTCCGCGAGGCGATGGCCGCCGTACTCGGTAGTACGTCAGGTCCGACTCCTCGTCGACGACCCCGAGGAGCAGGGTCTTCTTCGCGCTCTGAGCGCGCTCCGCGAGCTCGAAGAGGTGCGCCAGATCGAAGGGGGCGCGCTCGCTGATCGCCTCGACCCAGAACCGGGAGGGCGTCTTGTTCAAGACTCCCCCGCGCGGAAGGACCGTGAAGGCGACCGGAGGAGGACTCGCGCGAACGACGTAGCCCCGTTGGCGGAGGTCCCGATAGACCAGGTAGCGGACCCCGAAGGCCGGATCGTGGCGCGCGGAACGACGGAACAC
>JAKAZU010000113.1 GCA_021826525.1 Thermoplasmata archaeon | reverse complement strand
CCCGGCGAGAACTTCCGGCAAATCCCCTCTCCACAGAGGGCGCATGGCCCCGTCGGCTCGAGACGGAAACTGGCCGAGCCCGGAATCCCCTCGACCTGCAGGTGGTTCGTGAGCAGGTGGCCGCAGCGGCAGCGGAACCGGCGCGGCGAGCGGGAAGCATGGGTCGACGCCGGCATCGCGGAGCGAGGGACTCGACCCGCGAAAAAGGTTCCGTCTCGGGGACCCCACGAAGCGGTAAAGGGCCGGGGAGCGCTCCCCTTCAGGTGGATCTCGAAGGCTGCCCGCTGCCCGAGGATCGGCTCTACGACCTCGAGAACAACGTCTGGATGCTCGTCGAGCCGGGCGGCGCCTCGGCGAAGATCGGGATCATCTCGGCCTTCGCCGCGTTCATCGGGCCCGTCACCGCCGTGACCTACCGGCCCATCCCGGGCCCGATCGTCGCAGGCCGCAGCGTCGGCATGATCGAAACCGTCCGCTACACCGGAGCCGTTCGCCTGCCCGTCGACGGGACCGTCACGGAGCGCAACCCGGCGCTCTTCCAGCGGCCGCGGCTCGTCAATGACTCCCCGTACGACGCGGGGTGGATCGTGCGCTTCCGTCCCGAACGCGTGGACGGACCCCCTCTGGAGAGCGCGCACGCGATCCGGGAGAGGCTCCTCGAGCGGATCCACGCCCAGCGCATCCACTGCTGGCCGGCGACGCCGGATCTCGAGATGTTCGAGATCGGGATCGAATGCTCCGCGATCCTGACCAAGCTCAACGAAGAGCTCGCCGCCCGGCCGTCGGGCACGGCGATCCTCCTCGTGACGGACGATCCGACCAGCCCGATCGAGATGGAGCGCTGGTCCGATCAGACGGGTCATGGGCTGCTCGCCCGCCGACGTGAGGGTGATCTCCACCAGTTCCTCGTCCGGAAGGAGGCGCACCCGGTCCCCCGGGTGCCCCGGCGCGGCTAGCGCCTTACGGCTTCTCGATCGGCGTTCGGATGAGATTGCCCCACTCGGTCCACGAGCCGTCGTAGTTCCGCACGTTCGGGTACCCGAGCAGGTAGGTCAGGACGAACCAGGTGTGGCTCGACCGCTCGCCGATCCGGCAGTACGTGACCACGGGGGTCCCGGACTTGACGCCCTTCGAGCCGTAGAGCTCCTCGAGCTGCTCGCGGGACTTGAACGTGCCGTCCTCGTTGACCGCCTGGGCCCACGGGATGTTCTTCGCGCCGGGGATGTGGCCCCCGCGCTGCGCGTGCTCCGTCGGGTACTCCGGCGGCGCGGTGATCTCCCCGGAGAACTCCTTCGGTCCCCGCACGTCGATGAGGATGATCTTCCCCGCCTTGACCTCGGGCAGCGACGTGCGGACATCGTCCATGTAGGCACGCAGCTTCGGGTTCGGCGCCGCCGCCGTGAAGTGACCCGCGGGGTGCTTCGGGAGGTCCTTGCTGAGCGGTTTGTCCTCCGCGATCCACTTCTTGCGGCCGCCGTTCAGGATCTTGACGTGCTTCGTCCCGTAGTAGGCGAACACCCAGAAGGCGAACGCGGCGAACCAGTTGTTGAAGTCCCCGTATAGGACGACCGTCGTGTCGTCGTCGATCCCCGCCCGACGGAACAACTCCGTCAGGGCCTGTGGGGAGAGGATGTCGCGCGCTACGGGGTCGTTGATGTCCTTGCGCCAGTCGAAGAGGACCGCGCCGGGGACGTGCCCCTGTTCGTAGTTCGCCGACGGGTCGTAATCGACCTCCGCGACGCGGACGTTCGGGTCCTTGTGGTGCGCGAGCACCCATTCCGTGTCGACCAAGACGTCCGGGTGTGCATAGTTCGCCATACGAACTCCCTCCCCCATCCGAACGCGGGGGCCTATTAGGGCAAGCGGTTGCCTCGAGCGGGGGCGGTCCGCGGCCGGACCGGCCCAGCCATCACCCTCGAGGGGACTTCCCCGGCCTAGCCGCGCCGTCCGCGCTTCGGCAGAGCGGCGTCCGAGATCTCGATCGTCTCCGGATCGAAGCCGAGGCGGGCCAGCTCGTCTCGGATCCGTGCTCGGTGGTCCCCTTGCAGGTAGACCTCCCCATCGACGACGCTCCCCCCCGTGGCCAGCCGGTTCTTCAGGGCCCGCGTCGTCTCGGCGAGGTCCACCCCCGGGGGGAACCCCGAGATCACGGTCGCGGGTTTGTTGTAGCGTCGCGGCTCCGCTCGCACGCGTATCCGGGCCGTCTCGCGATCGAGCGCGGAGAGAATCTCGTCGAACTCGTCGGGACTCATCGATCGGTGTTCCTACCCTCCATACCCCCGAGGGGAGTGGAGTGGAAACGGCCGGCCGGGCCGTCGGGAGCGTCGGAGCGAAAGATGTCGGAGGTGTTGCTGCTCGGGACGCACCGCAGGGTGCATGGCGCGCCGGGGCATGAACATTTGGGTTCCACGGCTCACTCCGTCCGCCACTTGTACATCCTCAGCGCGAGGACGATCCCCACGGTCGCGCTCAGGAGCAACAGGCCGGCGTAGAGGGCCATCTCCGGGAGCGTCGCCGGGGTGATGCCGAAGGCCCCCTGGACCAGGAGCGCCGCGTAGGTGGTGGGCAGGAACCGTGCCATGTCCTGCCAGGCCGGGGGCAGCGAGGTGAGCGGGTAGTACAAGGGAGAGAGCATCCCGAGGATCGTGAACGTGAGGTTCCCGACGGGGTAGATGGCGCGCTGGGTCTTGACACGGCTCGACACGCTGATGCCGACCGCGCTG
>JAKAZU010000112.1 GCA_021826525.1 Thermoplasmata archaeon | reverse complement strand
AACATCCTCCACGTCCGCTCGGGAAAGGGAGACAAGGACCGGGAGGTGGTGATGGACGACCGCGCGCGGGCCGCCGTCGACCGCTATCTAGCGGACCGGGCGACCACCGGCGGTGAAGGGACCCGGCTCTTCCCGGTCGGCCCGGTCACGGTCGAGCGGATCGTCCGGGAGTGCGCGCGCACGGCAGAGATCCCCCGCCGGGTCACTCCGCACATGCTGCGACACACGCTCGCCACGACGCTGCTCGCCCGGGGCTGTGACATCCGGTTCATTCAGAAACTGCTCGGCCACGCCTCGGTGGCGACGACCCAGATCTACACCCACGTCGACACGCAATCCTTGCGGGATGCCTACGAGCGGGCGAAACCTCAGTATTAACCTCCCCGGCGCCTCGACCGGCCCGTGCCCCGAGAGCGCCTCGCCGTCCTGATCTTCGGTGCCGGCATCGCGGGCTGTTCGCTCGCCTACCATCTCGCGCGGCGCAAGGTGGGATCGATCGGCGTGTACGATCCCCGCACGCCGGCCGCCGGGGCGACCGGGCGGGCCGGCGGTGTGGTGACCGAGCAGCTCTGGAACGAATGGGACGTCGAAGTGACACGCGAGGCGCACGCGGAGTACCGGGCGCTGGCCCGACGTCATCGGCCCGACGCGTACTCCGAAAACGGCTTCGTGCGCTGGACGAAGGATCCGGTCGCCGCGGCGGTGCTTCTCGAAGCGGTCGAGCGACTGCGATCCTGGCAGGTGGACGTGAAGGCGGTCGGACCCTCGGAGATCTCGCGCTGGATGCCGTGGGGTCGATTCGAGGATGTGCGCGCGGCCATCTATAGCCGCCACGACGCGGTGGTCACCCCAAGCGCGATCGCCGAGCTGTACGTCGAAGGAGCCCGACAGGCGGGAGTCGAATTTCATCTGGGACGGGCCGGGACCATCGGCCCGGGCCCGGGCGGACGACCGGTACTGGAACTTGGCGAAGAGCGCTGGGACGCCGAATCCACGGTCGTCGCGGCCGGCGCTTGGTCGAAGCGCCTGTTCGCGGACCTCGGCCATCCGCTCCCGCTCGTGCCGTATCGGACGCAAGCCGCGACGCTTCGGCCCCCGCACGCGCCTCCCGAGGTCTTTCCGACCGGACACGATGTCGATACCGATGTCTACGCCCGGCCGGAGGGTCCCGGCCGCATCCTCGCGGGAGACGGCACCGAGCTCATCGAGGCGGATCCCGAGCGATTCGTCGCGAGCGGGGACGAGCGCTTCCGGACCCACCTTGCCGCGGTGTTCAGCGACCGGTTCCCGGGGTGGGCGGACTCCGAGATGATCGCGGCGTGGGCGGGAGTATGCACGGCCACCCCGGATCGCCGACCCCTCGTCGGAGAGGTTCCCGGCGCGCCGGGACTGTACGCCATGACCGGGTTCAATGGCTTCGGCGTGATGCGCGCCGGAGGCGTAGCTCGCCGCCTCGCCGATCGGATCGCCGATGGGCCCGGTTCACGCGCCGATGAAGAGCTGCGCGTCGTACGGCCCGATCGCTTCCACGTACCCTATCCACCCTTCGCTCCGCGTCCGGGGTTCACCCTGGAGGCGGGCGACTCTCCACGGTTCTGACGGGCTCGCGGGTCGGCATCGACACCGGGCGCCTGTCAGAGCGCTTCGCGAAGGCGGGCCAGCTTCTCTAGGAACTCCACGCCCTCGCCGGTCGTCATCGGCTTGCCGTCTTCCCGGGAGAGGGGAAGACCGGCCACAGCGCACGCCGCGTCGGGAGTCGACCCCTCGAGCAGGAGGCGGAGGGCCCGCTGTTCCCGTCGACCGAGCCCGACGGCTCCGATCTGGAACTCGTCGAACGCTTCGAACGCGACGGGACAGACCAGCCGGCCGATCTTCGCAAGCTCGGCCGCGTACAGCCGGATCTCCTCCTGTGCGTGCGGGTCGAGGCGGAGCGACAGGAAGTGGAATAGGTTGTACAGGTTGATCTTCCAGTACCATTGCGTGTAGAAGGCGACGGGGAGCAGCAGCCGAGCGGTCTCCCGTGCCACGCCGGCTTCCAGCGCGCGCTGGTACGACGCGTACGCGTCGCGGGAGACCCGATCGAGATCCCCACGGAACGATGCGACCGCTTCCTCGGGCAAGGGATCGCCCCGGCCCTGGCGGTTGCGGCTGGACTGATGGCGAACCTCCTCGGGAACGGGGATCTCGTACTCCTCCTCGAGGACGGAGTACCGGGCGCTGATCTCGTTCAAGGACGCCGTGCGGTGGCGCACCCACTGGCGTGCGACGAAGATCGGGAGCCGGACGAGGAACTTGAACTCGACCATCTCGAACGGCGTGGTGTGGCGATGGCGCATCAGATAACGGATCAACCCGCGGTCGTCCCGAACGGTCTTCGTGCCCGGTCCGTAGGAGACCCGCGCCGCCTGAACGATCGCATTGTCGTTCCCCATGTAGTCGACGAGGACGACGTAGCCGTGGAGCAGCACCGGGTGGCGAACCCCGATCTCCCGATCGGCGTCCGGGACGCTCGGGCGGCTCATGCGAGGCGGTTCGGTCGGCACGATGACGCGGGACGGCGAGGGGTCCGATAAAGCCGCCGTCACTCCACCGCCGTCGGCAGAAAGGCTTACGCTCCGCCTTCGTTCGCACGGCGTTGGAGGGTGAGATGCCCCGAGTCCTCGTCGCGGTGGCCTGGCCGTACGCGAACGGCCCGTTCCACATCGGCCATCTCGCCGGAGCGTACCTCCC
>JAKAZU010000004.1 GCA_021826525.1 Thermoplasmata archaeon | reverse complement strand
GGTGTAGTGCTGGGTGGGGAAGTCGATCTGGGCCTCTCCCTCGGCCTCTTCCCCGCACTCGTACGTCGTGAGCTGGAGGTAGGAACGGCGACGCTTCGCACCGAGCGTGCGGTTCATCGTGATCGATCCGACGGCGAAGGCAACGGCAACGAGCGCGAAGACGAGGAACGTCGTTACGCCGGCATCCATTTTCCTTCCCTCCTGCCGCTCATCCAGTGACGTACGTCCGACCGCGGGGCTTTATTTAAGCCGTGCTCCATTTCTTGACGTAAACGGGCGCAACGGAGCGGTGCGAATGCCCCCGTCGAAGTTATCCGGTGCGGGTCCACAGCGTCGCGATGCGTTCCGACCAGTTCGCCCCCGACCTGCGGCTGAAGGGACGTTACGTGGACCTTCGGCCCTTATCCGTCGACGACGCACCGGAACTCCTGCGCGCCGCCGCTTCGCCCGAGGTGCAGCGCTACCTACGTCATCGGCCTGGGACGACGCTCGAAGATGCTCGCGCCTACGTGCAGGGGTATGACTCGGCGGTCGCGGCCGGCCAATCGGTCATGTTCGCGATACGGCTCGAAACGAGCGGCTGGCTGGTAGGCGCCACGGGATACCACCACATCGACACCGCGAACGAGTCCGTGGAGGTGGGCGGCACTTGGCTCGACTCTGCGTACTGGAGAACACCGATCAACTCGGATTGTAAGCGGGTCCTGTTCACCCATGCCTTCGAGGAGGGTCGGGCGCATCGGGTCAGTCTTCAGACCGACCTGCGCAACGAGCGGTCACAGCACGCCATCCTGGACCTCGGAGCCACTCGCGAGGCCGCGCTACGAGAGAACGTACTGCTCGCGGACGGGTGGTTCCGCACGAGCGTGCAGTTCGGCGTCCTTCGTTCCGAGTGGGCGAAAGTACGGGCCAAGCTCGACGCGCGGCTCGCTCGCCCGTGGAGCCCTTCGCCCACCGGCTCGGCGACTGCGGCGCGCGTCTCGAACGACGCAGGTCTGCCGCGGAGCCGACCGGTCGAACCTCCCCCGCCGCTCCGCTTTCGGCATGCGGGTGTTCTTCGAGGTCGGTGGATCGAGCTCGTTCCGCTAGAGCGCCGTCACATCGCCGGACTCGCCCGAGCGGGTCGGGACCCCCAAGTCTGGCAGTGGTTGCGGATCGGCCCGGGTCGCAACGAGGCGGAGATGACCGCGCTCGTGGAGATGCTGCTGGCGCAGCAGGAACGCGGCGAAGTCCTCCCCTTCGTGATCCGCTCCCTAACCGAGGACCGCGTCGTGGGGATGTGCCGTTACTTGGACATCGAACGAGCCGACCGGTCGGCCGAGGTCGGCACCTGGATCGATTCCGCGCTGTGGCGAACGCCGATCAACACCGAAGCGAAGTACCTCCTCCTGCGGCACGCGTTCGAGGCCGAGCACGCGCACCGGATGGAGTTGCGCACGGACTCGCGGAACGAGCGTTCGCAACGAGCGATCGAGCGGCTAGGGGCCCGGCGGGAGGGGGTACTTCGCGAGCATCTCAAGCTGCCGAGCGGTATCTACCGGTCCTCGGTCTGTTACAGCATCCTGGCGAGCGAGTGGCCGGGAGTGCGTCGAGATCTCGAACAAAAGCTCGACCGCCCGTGGCCGGGCCACCCTCCGCCCTAGGCACCTTCGAAACGAGGCGGGCGCTTTTCCCGGAACGCGCGGATCCCCTCGGCGAGCTCGGGTCCTTGGGCCGCTTCGACCGCCCCTTTCCGTTCGAGGGCCAGCTGGGACTCGAGGCTCTGGCCGAACGCCGAGACCGTCAGACGTTTCACCCATGCCCAGGCCCGGGTCGGGCCCGTGGCGAGCTCGTGCGCCCGTTCCCAGGCTCGGGCGGTGAGCTGGTCCGCCGGCACGACCTCGTGGACGAGGCTGAGTTCGAGCGCGCGAGCGGCCGGCACGCGCGCGTCCGCGAAGAGCAGTGCCTGAGCACCGCCGATGCCCAGATAGTGCGGAAGAAAGTACGTAAGGCCGCCGTCGGGGACGGCTCCCAAGCGGGAGAAGGCGGGTACCAGGAGGGCTCTTTCGCTTGCGATGCGCCAATCACAGGCAAGGGCGAGGGAAAGCCCTCCACCGGCCGCGACCCCGGGAATCGCGGCGACCACCGGCTTCGGCATCGTGACGATCTCGCGGATGACCTGCTCCATCTCCGCCGTGAGCTCGTGGAACAAGCGGGGGAGCTCGCCGCGGTCGAGGAATTGACCCATCGTAGCGACATCGCCGCCGGCGCTGAACGAATCGCCCGCGCCCGTGAGGACGACGGCGCGGATCTCCGGGTCCAGGTGAAGGCCCTGGACCTTCTCCTTGAGCTGCCGCATCGCTGGGATATCGAGCGCATTGCGGCGCTCCGGGCGATCGATCGTGAGGAGGGCGATCGAGCCTCGGCGCTCGACTCGGAGCGGGTCGCTCATCGATTCACGTCCACGACCGGCCGGTATTCGATGCTGTCGTTCCGAGCCCGGACTTCAGACCGGGTCCGTGGTCGAGGGAGGTGGGCCGGGTTTGCGCGCCGGTGGAGTCGCGGCGGCCGGGGGTGGGGGCGGTGCGACGGCGTCCGGGTCCGGGAGATCGGGGGCCACTACTTTGGCGGCGTGCGCCCCTCCGAAGGGTCCGACCATCGCGGTCGACTCGTCGGACTCGGCTTTGATCTCGTCCTCGATGGACTTGATCTCCGTCATCAACTCCTCTTGGCGCGGAATCGGGCCTAGGATGTCGTTCATCGAACCGATCCGCTTCTCCAAGTCCTCCATGGTGTTGAGCGAGCGGTCGGGGACGGTACGCGACGTTCCGAGGTACTCGGCCGCCCCCTCCATCAGCCGCGAGAACTCGAACGGGAAGAGGATCTTCGTCGCTTGGCCATCCCCTACCGCGGTAAGCGTGTCGAGCGAGAGGACGGTGAGCGCCTTGGCATCGAGCGGGCTCGCTCCGAGGGCAAGGATACGGAGGCGTTGGGCCTCCCCCTGCGCCTCGAGGATTGTCGCCACCCGCGCACCCTCGGCCTCGAGGATCTTCGACTGCCGGACCCCCTCCGCCTGCAGGATGCGCGATCGCTTCTGGCCTTCCGACACGAGGATGGCGGACCGCTTCTCTCCGTCCGCCCGTAGCACCGCGGCCCTCCGCTGGCGTTCGGCAGCGGTCTGCTCTTCCATCGCCGACTTGACGGGGCCGACCGGGTCGACCTCCTTGATCTCAACCGCCTCGACGCGGACGCCCCAGCGGTCGGTCGCTTCATCGAGGATGTCTCGGAGGCGGGTGTTGATCCGCTCCCGGTTGTACAAGATCTCGTCCAGTTCCATATCGCCGATGACGCTGCGCAGCGTCGTCTGGGCGAGGGCGACCGTCGCAACGTGGTAGTCCTGTACTTGGAAGAGGGCCTTCGGGGAGTCCACGACCTTGATGTAAATAATCGCGTCGACGTTCGTCGGCGAGTTGTCCTTGGTGATGACTTCCTGGCGCGGGACCTCGAGGACTTGCGTACGCAGGTCAACCTTCAGGATGACCGCGAGGGGGCTGACGACCTGGAAGCCGGGATTCAGTGTGCGGACGTAGGAACCCAGCCGGGTCACCACCCCTTGCTGGTACGGCTGGATCGTGTACAGCATCCGCTGCAGGAGGATGAGGAGAATAACGACGACGACGATGGCGGCCAGTGCGACTTCGACAACGGTGATGTCCGAAACCATCGATGTACCCGGGCCTCCATACGGAAGCCCGTGATTAAGCTCGTCGCTCGCGCCTAGGATGCCGGGGCCGAAGCGATCGGCACGACCTTGATCGAGACCCCTTCTCCCGAGACGATCCGAACAGGAGTGCCGGCTGAAATCGGGATCGACGAGTTCGCGCTCCAGATCTCGGAACCGACGCGAACCTTCCCGCGCAGGGTGTTGGGAATCACGTCGACGACGACGATACCCTCCTTTCCGACAAGCGTCATGGGCATTGTCGTCATCGGAGGATGGCCGGGCGATACGTGCCGGTAGTAGGGAATCTCGATGAGCGCGCCGGCGACCGCAGCCGCGGTCACGACCACAATGCCCACCCAGCTATTGAGGAGCAGCGAAGGGAGGAAGAGGTAGAGCAACCCTCCGGCGAGGAGCACCGATCCCGGGATGAGCAGGAGGGCACCGGGGTGGAACAACTCGAGCGCGAACAGGGCCACGCCCACGACCATCAGGACGATGGCCGCGACCGCTGCTGCATCCACCATCGTCCTCGACCGCGCACCCAGCGGGTCGCATGTATTTGGCGCTGTCGAGGGACCGGGAGTTCCTTACCGGATGTACGTATCGGTCGAGCTCGTATCGAATTGACGGACGATCCGAATGCTCTGGCCGTTGCCGCCTCGGGTGTAGGAAAGGAAAGGAAACATGCGCCACAGGTCGCCGCTCGCCATACGCGATGCCGGGTGGTCCGGCCCGAAGGCGCGCTGGGTCACGTACGCCGTGACCCGACGTACTTCGCCCTCGTCCAAGTAGCCGAGGGCGTGGAGATACTCATATAGACGAGCTGTCCAAAGGGTGAGCGGGCGGCGGGGAGGCTCTCAACCACCGGGTCCCCCTATCATCCTATCCGCTCGAAACGATTCCAATCCTGAAATGCCGCGCCCCGAGGAGATCATGTACCCTACCCGGCCCGAGCGCCTACAGGACCGCCGCAAGGAGGCCCATCAGGGGAAAGTTCTGGACGAATTTTTCGACCATCCTACCCTCCTCGCGATTTCCCGCCTCATCAACCAAGGCTATTTCGACGCGATCGACCATCCGATCTCTACCGGTAAGGAGGGTGGGGTCTTTCGCGGTACGAAGGGAAAGCGGTGGGTCGCGATCAAGGTGTACCGGGTCGGAAACGCAACGTTTCGCCGTTTCCCGCTCTACGCCTTGGAGGAGCTCCGTCGCGAAGTCTCCGTCCGGAACTTGCGCACGCTAATCCCGGCCTGGACGCGGCGAGAGCACACGATACTCGGTCGCCTGAGAGCCGCGGGCGTCCGAGTCCCCGAGCCCTTGGGTCACTTTCGGAACGTCCTCGTGATGGAGTACATCGGCGGCCCCGAGGGAGCCGCTCCTCGGCTGAAGGATGCGCTCGTGGAGGACTTGCCCGGGCTCTACGACGACTTGGTCGAGCAGATCCGCAAGATGTGGGAGATCGCGAGGCTCGTCCATGGGGACCTCTCTCCCTACAACCTCCTTTACCACGAGGGCAAGGTCGTCACCATCGATGTGGCGCAGGCCGTTTCCGCCGAGCATCCGGAGGCGAAGCGACTGCTCGAGCGTGACGTCGGCCACCTGGCCGAGTTCCTCGGACGGGAGGGACTAAAGGTCAAGACCGAGGAGTTCCTAGAACGCATCCGCCCGTCGCCGAAATCCACCGAGGAATAGCAATGCCGGTCCTATACGCGCGAATTCCCGAGGATCGGATCGGGGTGCTGATCGGCCCCGCAGGGCGAACGAAGAGGGAGATCGCGATGCGCACGGGCGCCGAGCTCGAGGTCGATGCCTCCGAGGGCGAGGTACGCATTGCCTCTCCGGACGAAGATCCCGACGCCGCGATGCGGGCGCGGGACATCACCCTCGCCATCGGCCGGGGCTTTTCGCCGGGCCGCGCGTTCCGGCTGACCCGAGAGAACGCCGTGCTCGCGATCCTCGACATCAAGTTCGAGACCGGGAAGCGCGACAAGGCCGCGTTGTGTCGCATCCGGGCCCGCCTGATTGGCACCCGCGGCCGTGCACGGGAGCGCATCGAGGAGCTGTCGGGCTGCTTCATGAGCGTTTACGGGTCCACCGTTGCGTTGATCGGGGACATCGACCAAATCGATCGGGGCCGTCGCGCGGTAGAGCTCCTCCTGCACGGCAGCGAGCACTCCACGGTTTTCCATCTGCTCGCCCGGCTGCGGTTCGACTCGGCGGTCGCCTCGGCGACGACCCCGAGCGATCTCGACGGGGCGGAGTGACCGGTGGCGAAGGTCGTCGAGCTCGATGGTCCGACGCTCGCGTGGGCGCGCGACCGATTCGCCCAGTACTACCGCAGCGCGTCCATCGACCCTCCCCCACGTCTCCTACGGCGAGAGTTCGCCGCGTTCCCCTTCGCCCGAGAGACGATGATGCGCCGGCACGCGTCGTTCCGCACTCCGGAAGAGTTCGGGCGCTTTCTCCGTGGCGAGGTCCCACGCCATGTGTACTACTCCACGGCGTATTATCGTAAGCCGTCCGAGCCGACGATGGCGCAGAAGGAATGGTTGGGCGCGGACCTGATCTTCGACCTAGATGCGGACCACCTGCGGGGGGCCGAGAAGCTGGACTATGCGGGCCAGCTACTCCTCGTCAAGGAGCGACTGCTCGCGCTGGTCGACGACTTCCTGGTCCGCGACTTCGGCATCGATCCCCAATCGATGCTCCTCGCATTCTCGGGCGGTCGGGGCTACCACGTCCACGTCCGGGAGGAGCGGTTCCTTCCCCTCACGAGCCCGGAGCGACGAGAGCTGGTCGATTACCTCAGCGGCACGGGCTTTGACCCGGGAAGCGTGATCGGACGCCGGAGGGAGGGCGACCCTCGCTCGGAGGACGCTCCACCGGCCGGACGGGTCGCACCGACCCGCCATCTCGCCCCCCCCGAGGCTCCGGGGTGGACCGGGCGTGAGACCCGGGCGCTCCTCGCGCTCTTGTCCCGGTGGGAGGCCCTGGGTACCGAGGGTGCGGCCGCCGAGCTCGAGGCGATGGGGGTCCCGCGGCCGAAGGCGCGTCGCTGGGCGGGGCTCTTGATCACCGAGGGTGGGGCCCGCCGGTTCCGTTCCGACCCGCAGCTCGCGGTACCCGCGACCCTCGTCCCCAACGATCTGCTCGAGGTCGTGCTGAAGCAGGCCGAGATCGTAGTTCAGGGTGAGACGGACGCGCCCGTGACGACCGATATCCACCGACTGATCCGCCTGCCGGGATCTCTGCACGGCGGAACCGGTTTGCGTGTCACGGCGCTCCCAAGGGACCGGCTCGAGTCCTTCGACCCGTTCCGCGACGCGGTCGTGGCGAAAGCGATGCCCGGACGGGCTCGGGTGACCCCTCGGGTCGACGCCGAGTACCCGTTCCCGGACGGGGGGGTGCGCGTCCGGGCCGAACAGCCTATCGAGCTACCGACGACGCAGGCGCTGTTTCTGGTCCTGCGGGGCGAGGCGGAGCTTCGGCCTTCACCGACATGACCAGGCGCCCGATCTTCTCGATCGACGCCTCGATCGAATCCCCGGCCCGGAGCTTGCGGCTCTCCTTCCCGAACTCGAATCCCGGGGTTCCCCCGAGCGTGCCGAGGCTCAACAGATCGCCCGGCTCGAGCGTGATGCCGCGCGAAAGATGCGCGATCGCCTCGGGGAGGCGGAAGAGATAGTCGTTGGTGTCGCCGGACTGCCGGACGGTCCCGGCGACCTTGAGTTCCATCTTGAGGGGGTAGGGTTCGCCGATCTCCTCCTTCGGCACCACCCAAGGGCCGACGGCCATCGAAGCGTCGAAGCCCTTGCCCATGACCCAATCGGTCGGGCTATCGGGCGGGTACTGGAGGTCGCGGTAGCCCATGTCGAGCGCGATCGTGTAGCCGGCGACGTAGGCCATCGCCTCGGAGGCCGGGATGTGCTTGCCGGACTTGCCGACCACCGCCGCGAGATCCACCGCCACGTCGGGAAACGTTCCCGCGGAATGGATCACCAGGCTCTCGCTCGGGCCGACCAAACTGTTGAAGAATCGGGTGAAGAAGTGGGGCTGGCGCGGGGCGGGCTTCCCCTCTTCCGTAATGTGGCTCTGCGAGTTCGACGACAGGCAGTAGATCTTCGCGCCGCGAACGACCGGCGCGAGCAGCTTGACCCCCTCTTCGGGCTTGAAGAGGAACCGGGCGCCCGTCGCCGCGCGCGGGGTCCATCCGGATGCGCGCCGCCGGTCGATGTACTCCTGGATCTTCCGGGTGATCTCGACCGACTCGGCGCCTCCGGCGAAGAAGGCCCGCATGTCCCGGAAGCGGCTCGGATCGGCCCCCTTGATGGGGTTGACACCGAAGTAGTCCCGACAGGCGGTGTCGAGGTCGATGTACTCGTTCGCGTCGGTCAGCATCCCGAAGTGGAACTGGTCACCGAGAGAGAAGTGCACGAGCTTCATGGTCCGGTTCTTCGCCCCTCCCGGAGGGTGGTGAGTTCATAACTCGTTCGTGGAGCGGGGGGCAGGGTTCCGCTCACGGAAGGCTCGGCTCGTAGCTCGCGACGTACCCATCATCCAGGCGTTCCACGCCCAGCAGTCGGAGCCGGGCCAGTTCCTCGAACCCACGGGCCGCCGGTCCTGCGACCATCGGAGGAGAGGTCTCTTGCCCGATGAGCACCGGGGCGACGTAGACCGTGAGCCGATCGAAAGTACGGGAGGCCACGACGCTCGCGATCACGCGCGCGCCGCCTTCGACGAGGATCCGACGCATGCCCCGCTCGTACAGGATGCCCCAGAGCCGAGCGAGGTCGACCCGATCGGGCCCCACGACGAGGCGCTCGACGTACGGGGGATAGGTCCGCCGGTTGCTCTCGAGCGTGGCCACTAAGGTCGGGGACGAGCCGTCGAACACCCGGGCTCCCTCCGGCAGGCTTCCCTTCGAGTCGAGCACGATCCGCGTGGGAGGGCGACCGACGGTGCGGCCGATCTCTTCCCAGTGAACCGCCAGGGATGGGTCGTCCAGAGCCACCGTACCCGATCCGACCACGATTGCATCGCTCTCGGCTCGCAACCGCTGTACTCGTGCGAGGTCCTGGGGCCCAGAAAGGCGGGCGCGAGCGCCGCGAGCGAACGCGAGTCGCCCATCGATCGAAATCGCGCAGTTCACCCAGATGAGCGGTCGAGCCCGTGGGGTGGGGTCGCTCATCCGTCCGTGCCGCTCAGCTGAGCCGCCTCGGCCTCAAAGTCCGCGGTGGATTGCCCGGCGGCCTTCAGGTCCGCCACGTTGACCCGGACGTTCGCGAGCCCACCGTCGCGAGCGGCTGAGAGGAGCGCAAGCGAGGTCGTCAGATCGCTCGCGAGAGCCGGCTTGGTCCTTGGTCCTACGGAACGCAGAACCTCGGCGAGCCGGACCGCGTTCCGCGCGGTGGATAGCGGAACGTCGGCCGAACGGCGCAGCGCTGCGATGTTCGCGGCGAGCTTGGCCGGGTCCGCCGGGTGGTCCTTGAGCTCCTTGCGGGCGGCGCGAACTGCCTCGTACGCGGCCGCATCGTCGTCCACGGCTCGGACGAAGAAGGTCCGCGCGTCCCGGCAAGCGGTCCGGGCTGCGACAAGAGGATCGTCGCCCGGGGTGTTCGCGCCGATGGAGTACGCGAGGACCATTTCGCCCAGCGCGGCCGCGAGGGCGCCCGCCGCGGCCGCGGCGCTCCCTCCTCCGGGCGTGGGCGTGCGCGCGGCGAGCCGCTCGAGGAACCGTGGGAAGGACTCTTCGGATCCTGCGGCACTCCGGACCTTTCGTTCCAGGATCGCCGCCCGGTCGAAGTGATTGAGTTGGAGATAGTACTCCGCTGCGTCGAAGAGCGCTTCCTCCGGAACGAGGCCAACGATCTCGGACTCCTCGACCTCCACGCCATAGCGCCTCGCTTCGCGGCGGACCGCCTCGAGCGCTCGGTGGATGGGCGTGCGGCGGTAGTCGGTGAGGTTCATCGAGACCTGCGCGCGGTTCCGTTCCTTGATCTCGAAGCCCAGAGCCCGCACCTCCGCGAGACCGCCGTCCCGCGCGCGCACCGTTCGGGCAATCCGCTTCGCGACCTGCACGTCCGGGGTCGTCAGATAGGCATTGTAGGCGATGAGCACCGCGCGCGCACCAATCGCCACGGCCCCCGCCGTGGGGTGAACGTGCGCCTCCCCAAAGTCGGGCGCACGGGCCGGGTCGCGCAGGATGGACTCTCGAAGTCCCTCGAACTCGCCCGCGCGCACGTTCGGCAGCTCGGACCGCTCGGGCCGTCGGGCCGCGGCGCCGTAGAGATAAACCGGGATCCCGAGCTCGCGGGCCACCTGCTCGCCGAGTCGGTTCGCGCACTCGATTGCGTCGGCAATCGTGGAGCCTTCCAGCGGGACGAACGGGACAACGTCGGTCGCTCCGATGCGGGGGTGCTCCCCTTGGTGGTGGTTGAGATCAATGAGCTCGGTCGCCACGCGCATCATCGCCATCGCTGCCTCGATCAACGCCGTTCCATTCCCGACGAGCGTGATCACCGATCGATTGTGATCGGCGTTCGACTCGACGTCGAGCACCACGACGCCCGGCACGTTCCGAGCCGCGCCCGCGATGCGTCCGACTTTGGCGGCATCCCTCCCTTCGGAGAAGTTCGGCACGCACTCGAGCCAGCTCACGACGGGACCTCCTCGAAACGATCGAGGCTCTGTTGGCGCCCGCGCGGGGTGGTCGGAACCGGTTTTGCCTGCGTCGGAGCGCGCCCCACGCGTTGAAGCGCCGAGCGCACCCGCTCCTCCGAGAAACCGTGACGGCGAACGAGAACGTGGGCCACCCGATCGGGGTCCGGTGGACGGAAGTCGAGGAGCGGTGCCGGCGTCGTGTTCGGATGGCGAAAGATCTCGGCGACCTCATCCGCCTCGGTCGGGTCGAGGCCCGTGCGGGCTATCGTCTCGGCCCAACCTAGGTGCTCTTGGACGATCTTCAGCGCTTTCTTCGGTCCGTAGCCCCGAACGCCGTCGTTGAAGTCCGTTCCCACGAGGATCCCGATCAGGATCAGCTCGTCCCCCGAGATATGGAGGAGCCGGAGCATCTCTTCCCGATCGATGAGCTGAGCCGCGTCCGTTCCGCCGGTCCGGCCGGAGCGGCGGGCGGCCAGTCCCCGAACGAGCCGGGGCGCTCCGAAGAGCAATGTATCGTAGTCTTCGGACGCCGTGGCCCACACGACGCCGTCGGCCGCCATGCGAGCCGCTTGCGCCTCCCCTTCGCTCGGCGCGCGGACCGTGGGGACCCCCAGAGCGTCGAGCAACTCGATCGTCTCCTCAACCATCGGGGGGGTGAGCCGAGAAGTCTGGGCCGCCTTCCGGCGGGCCGTCGCCAGGTCGCCGACAGCGAGCGCCGCGTGCCATTGCTCGGTAGCCCGCTCCTTCGCCTCGATCCGCTGCCGGATCGTGCCGGCCTTGCGTTCGGGCGGCTTCCCATCGAAGACCCAGACAGGTCGGACGCCCGCAGCGAGAAGGGACGTCGTCCGATAGAAGGAACCCATCAGATGGCTCGTCGGGAGGCCATCGGCGTCGGAGAAAGGCTGGCCGTCCGCTTGCCGGATGGTCGCGAGGAACTGATAGAGGGCATTGTAGGCGTCGACGGCGACGGCCCGACCCGAGAGGGCGCTCCACGGAAGCTCCCGCGGGGTCACAATATCCTTGAACGGAAGCCCCACGTTCCGGCGAGCGGACTTCAGTACTTGGCCTTGCCGGCGGATCGCACGATCGGACGCATGAGCCTAAATCCCGCCTTCGCGTGCTCCGTACGAGGCGAGGACATGGAGTTCATCTGGAAGGACGAGGAAGGGGCCCCGCCGCTCGACCCCGGAGCTACCATCTTGACGTGCTTTCCGAGTGCCGGGCTCGCGACCACGATCGCAGCCCATTACATCGTCCGAACGCTCAAGCTTCCTCGTATCGGCGTCTTATCATCGCAGGAGATGCCCCCGATCGCGGTGATTCAGGGCGGGATTGTCAACCCGCCCATTCGCGTCTACGGACGCAAAGACTTCGCGGTGGTTCTTTCCGAGTTCCCCCCCACCCCCTCCCAGGCCTCCTCCTTGGCCCGCAGGCTCCTGAACGAGGCCGAACGACGAAAGGCTCGGTGGATATTGGTCCTCGAGGGTGTCTCTACCCACCCGGGGGAGGAAGAGGACGAGACCAGCACGAAGGAACCCGAACCCAAGGTATACGCGATCGTGTCCCCGTCCAGCGGGCCGGCGTTCGACTCAATCCGCAAGAGCGGCGCCGAAGCGCTCGACGAGGGAGTCCTCGGCGGCGTCTCGGGAGCGTTGCTGGTCCAGGCGCTCGACCGACAACTCCCAGTGGCCGTGCTGCTCGCGACCGCGCGGTCGGCTCAGGTCTTCCCGGACCACCGAGCCGGGGCCGCGCTGATCGAGGCGCTGGACCGGGTGCTCCCCGAGCTCAAGATCGATACGCTGCCCCTGCGCGCCCAAGCCGAGGAGATCGAGCGGGCGCTTCGGGCCGTTATGAAGGCCTCTCCACCGCCCGGTAGTTCTCCCGGGACCGAGCCGGCGCCTCCCTCGGGTGCCGACTCCATGTATCAATGAGGCGCGGCCGGCGCTAGAACGAGTCGGTGTAGGACAAGAGCCAGAACGTTCCGCCGACGATCACGACGAACAGACCCAGGATCGCCAGCGGGTTTGACGAGAAGAACTCGATCGTCACCCCGATCAGGACCGCGGGGAGGAGGATCGTCAAAAGCGCCGTGAGGATGCGGCCGTCCATTCGCGTCGCATTCAACGAATCCCCCACTTAACGTTGTGTCCCGTCCCGAGGATGGCCCGATCCCGGGCCGACCCAGCGTGCTTTCGCTTCCCTACGGAGTCGGGGGCGGCCGAACCGCGCTGTGGACCTCGAACGTGAGCTCGGCCTCGAGGTGCTGGGCGGGGATCGGGGGCAGCATCTCGGCGGGCGGTGCGATCCCGGGACCGATGATGGAGGTCGGGGGTACTACCACCGTCGTCGCCGGGATGGCGGGAGAGAGCATCGAGTGGAGAAAGGCCTCGGCGACGTCGATGTAGTTCTGTTCCACGTAGTCGCCGATGACCTGTGCCCAGTGTTCGGAGACGCTCCGGAACGCTCGAGAGCCCAGCGGTCCGACGAGCGATTGGTTATCGAGGACATGAAGGGCGGCACGGTTTTGGTTCTTGAGGTCGGAGAAGCCTTCGAGCAAGTGGATGCGGCCGATCGTCCGGTCCGCGATCGCACGGCGCTCTCCTTCACAGGCGAACGGCTTCAGGACGAAGGCGGTCACGTGCCGGCTGCGCTCGCTTGCGAGCTCGAGGAGGTTCGGTAGCACTCCGCTACCGGCGCCCCCGCCGAGGCTACCGATAATCGTAACGAAGTGCGCCTCGTCGAACAGGCGTCGCAGTGCCGGTTCGGCCGCGCGCGCGAGGACGGCTCCGGCCAGCGGACTTCCGCAGGTGTCGGCAGGTCCCCCCATTTCCGGGATCAGACACATTCGACGGTCGAACTCCTCGCAGTCCTGCACCCGGGGATCGCAGTTGATCGCGACCGTTTCCAAGTGGCGCAAGTGGCGGCGGGCGATCGGCCGTGCGACGCGGATCGCGCCTCCGCCGACGGCGATCATCACGAACCGGATATCCTGGCCCAGGCGCACGGTCCCGGAGATCGCCGCTCCGTTCGGCTCGTCAGATCCCGACGACGGACTACCTACGCTCGCACCTCGATCGGCCCCGGACATGTATCCACCCCGCTTCCATGATCAACCTCGGGAACCCCTATCGACCGAGCACGCCCTTGCGTTCGAGATTCTTTCCGCTTTCACTAAGTGCCGACTCCTGCTCCTGCCGCGCGGCGGCTTGCTGTATCCCTTCGCGGTGGTAGGCGACGGTGTCACGTATGCGGCGGCCGGCCGCCAACTCTCGGATCGCTCGCGCGAGGACATCGCGCACGGGCTGTCCGTTCTCCACCAGTCGGGCGAAGGCTTGCCACTCGGCGAGCTCGTGCGGTCGCATGCGCACGGGCACTTCGACGTAACCCTCAGAATCTCGGGCGAGCGCGACCTCGGACGACAACGAGCGCGACCGGAGCAGCGCGTGCATCGCCGCCCGCAAGAGCTCGGAGCGGCTCTCGAACTCGCCGTTGGCCACGAACGAGTCGATCAGCTCCAGTTCCTTGCGGTTGCACCGTAGGGCGATGCGTGCGTCCTCGGGGTCGGTCCGGCGAGCGTTCCGCTCGCGAACGAGCGGGGTTTCTCGACGGGGGACGTTGTCGAACACGGTTACGTCCGTATGACCCATTTCCTACTACTTAAACATCGCGAGAAAAAGCGAGAAACCATGTGCGTGGGGATTCTCCCAACGTTTCTCTGACGTGTCAAACAAAAATTTGTACTCGTCGAACAGCGCGCCGACTTCCGCTGGCGGAGTATAACCCCTAGGTGCTGTGCGCGTGCGCTCGCCCGGCGTCCATGGAGAGGCGGAGTTGGTCTCGGCCAACTCCAACTGAAGGCTCAAATGGGAGCAACCGTCCCAGTACGGGTACGTTCCATGATGCGAGGAGTACGACGACGGGCCGGCGACCTGCGGCTCCTGACCCACCGTCGGGATCGCCGGGCGGTCTCGCCGATCATCGCGACGATCCTGCTGGTCGCGATTACGGTCGTGCTCGCCGCCGTTCTCTATGTGTTTCTCATACCGCTGGTCAGCCACGTGACCACGCCGCTGTCGGGAAATCTCGCCTGGGGGGTGGCGACGTGCTACGGTCCGATGGCCGGTTGCACGAATCCGGGTCCAAACTCCACGGGGTGCCTGGGTGACGTCACCTGTTGGGTCGTTCCGATTACGACGGCGAGCGGTAGTGCCCCCTCTCCCTCGTCGCTTGAGATCTATGTGGAGAATCAGTTATCGCAGACCGTTTCCACGTCCGGCTGGAATTTCTCGATCCTTACGTCGACGGTTCCGCCGGGGATCGTGTCGTACGCCCCCGGATCGGTCGCCGGTCTTTCCGGACCCGGCTGGACTGCGACATCTCCGTACACGACCGGTTCGCCTCTTACCACCGTGATGAAGCTCTGGATCGATGTCGGAGCCCCCACGTCGTTCACCAACCAGACGTTGACGCTCGAGACGGTCGGCGTCACGGGCTACTCGGGCACCCTTACCGTCCCGCTCCCCACCTAACCGGCTCCGTGACGGCCCGACGCTTCCCCGTCGCGTTACGAGGGAGGGTTACTTCGGCCGGTCATCGCATTCGAGGGCGTCGATAGGCTCGTACCGCACTTCCAGCAGAACGTCTCCTTCGGATAGACCACGGCGCCGCAATTGGGACACGCCAGCTCTTGGGTCGCCGCGGGGCGCGCCGTGCTGCCCGAAGCGAGAGGAGCCGAAGAGGCACCGGGCCCCGCCGGAGGACTCTCGGCTCCCGCGGTCCCCGACGATGGCGCGGCTCGGCTCGCCGCCTGCTCTCGGCGCATGCGCCGCTGCTTGAAGACCGCGTAGATCAGGAGACCGATGAAGAACACGATCCCTACGATGAGGTAGTCGCTGTAGATCGCGCCGACAATGAGCCCGTAGACGCCCCCCCATCCGTTCGCGACCACGGGTCCGGCGATCCCGTTATAGGTAGGGTCTCCGACGAGGAACACGTACGTCCCGTTCCGGCCGGAGTTATTCGTGTAGAACAGGCTCATCTGCCAGTCCCAGATGTTCGAGGAACTGATCGCCTCGGAGAACCTGATCGTCTGGTTTCCGGTCTGATTGACTACGCTCTGGGTGTAGGAGGTAAAGGGATATCCGGAACTACAGTTCGGATCGCTCCGGCCCGTGGCGCCGGGACAAGTGCTGAGGTAGAGGGTCATATTCCAACTCTCGTTGCCGCTGGGGATCCGATTGAAGTCGACCAGCAATGTCCAGGTGAAGTTCGTTCCGGGACCGCCGAAGTACGGCGATACGGTGGCGTTCTGCAGGATGTAATTCGACGAGGAAGCCGCTGCTGTCGGCGCGAGCACGACCGGGACCTCGAAGGCCGTGCTGATGGCCGGGCTGACGGCAAGTATCGCTACGCCGACGACGGCGAGCCACTTGATGCTCTTCTGACCCATCCAAACCGGGATCCCAAGCCCGAAGAGCAACGCGGCGACGGTGGCAGTCAGATATTCTCCGATCAGGAACGAGCCCGCGGTCACGACGATCGCGATCGCGATGAGAACGGCCAAGCCCACTCGAGTGTTGAAGAACGCTCGGATCCGTCCTTTCGCCATGCCCGCGGGGCGAGCCCGGCACCCCTTTATAAGGAAAACACCCCGCGGTGGAGCGAATGAGCGGACCTTCACTTCGATACGCTCTGGTGATCCTCGACGGGCTCGGAGATCGACCGAATCCTGCGACGGGAGGCCTAAGTCCCGTTCAAGCGGCGCACACCCCGGAGCTCGACCGGGCCCTTGTGAGGGGCCAAATGGGGTTGGTCGACGTGATCGGTCCGGGAACGGCGCCGGAGTCCGATGCCGGCGTTCTTTCGCTCCTGGGCTACGATCCCGTGCGCGATTCGCCCGGACGGGGCGTGCTCGAGGCAGAAGGCATCGGCATACGCGTTGCGAGCGGGGAGGTCGCATTTCGGCTGAACTTCGCCACAACGAACGGCGCCGGTACGGTCGTGGACCAGCGGGTCGGCCGATCGTTGACCACGCACGAGTCGGAGGCCCTCGCGCAGTCGCTCACGCACGGCGACCTCCTCCAAGACCTTGGCATCGAGGCCACGGTCCGGGCGACCGTAGGTCACCGGGGAGTTCTGATCCTTCGGGCGCGCTCGGGAGACGCTCTCTCGCCCCGGGTAACGAATGCCGACCCATTCTACGAGCGTGTCGGGGGAATGGGACGAGCGCGGGCCGATGCCGACCGGCGTATCCCCGAGGCCCGGCCGGAGAGCGACGACCCGGCCGCGGCCCGGACCGCCACCGCGGTCAATGCCTTCATCGCTCGATCCGCCCTCCGGCTCGCGGGCGACCCCACAAACGCACGTCGCGCCATCGCAGGCAAGCCGGTGGCGAATGGCATCCTGCTTCGGAACGCGGGAACCGTTCCTTCCTCTCTCCCGAAGCCGTGGCGGGAGCGTTGGGGGATCGCGGGTGCGGCGATCACCGAAATGCCGGTGGAGCGTGGGATCGCCCGACTCATAGGTCTCGCTGACGAGTATGTAGGCCCTATGGGCCCCGACCGTGACGCCGGATACCGCGAGCGAGCCGAACGCACCCTCCGGGCGCTCTCCCGGTATCCCTTCGTCTACGTCCACCTCAAGGGGCCGGACGAACCCGGCCACGATGGCGATGCGCCGCGCAAGCAGGAGATCATCGAGGCGATCGATCGCTCTTTTTTCGGCCCATTCTTCGCCAGCGTGGACCTGGATCGTACGCGCATCGTGGTCACTGCGGACCATGCGACCCCGGCGATCCTGCGAGCCCACTCGGACGATCCCGTGCCGCTCCTCCTCGTCGGAGCCAGGGCCGCTTCGGCGACCGAGGCCGTCCCCCGGACGTTCGGCGAACAGGCGGCCTCGATAGGGGTTCTCGGCCGCTTGCACGGGTCCGACGTGATGCCGCTACTCTTAGAACGGTCGGTTCGGACCCCGACATGAGATCTCGCGCGATACGGGTGCCCCGCAGCGAAGGCGAAGAGGCCCGCCGCGCCCTGGTCCACGCGGGCAAGCTACGCACCGATCTCCGAATCCGCGTCGACGGCAGTGATGTAGTCCTCCCCGTCGGGCCGGGAGCGCTTCCCGTGCGCGGATCGGTTGCGGAGGAGGAGTTCTTGCCTCTATCGGACCGAGGTCCCGCGCGTCGGTACCAGGATCTGGTCTCCCTCCCTCCGGACCGACGTGCCTTGCTCCCGCGCGCGTTCGACGTGATCGGCGATATCGTGCTCGTCCGCATCCCGAGAGAGTTGGAACCGGACGCTCATGCGATCGGAGATGCGTTGCTCCGGTTCGTGCCCGGGGCGCGCCTGGTCGGAGTCGATATGGGCGTACATGGGCCGGACCGTCGTCGGTCCCTGCGCAGGGTTGCGGGAACCGGGAGCTGGAAGACGCAACATCGAGAGAATGGGATCTCGATCGAGGTGGACGTCGAACGCGCGTACTTCTCGCCCCGTCTCGCGCGCGAGCATGCGCGCGTGGCCGGAGCCGTCTGCCGGGGCGAGACGGTGTACGACCTGTGCTGCGGGGTCGGCCCGTTCGCGCTCGCAATCGCCCGCGATGGTCGGGCCACCGGAGTGGCGGCGGTGGACCAGAACCCCGACGCCCTCGAACTCCTTCGCACGAGCCTGGGCCGGTTGGCTCCGCGTATCCCCGTCGAGGTCGTCCAGGACGATGTCGAGCGATTCTTGGCGAGGGCCGAACCCGCGGATCGCGCCATCCTGAATCTTCCGCTGCAAGGGATTAAGTATCTACCGTCAGTGGCACGCGCCGTCCGCCCCGGCGGTTCGATTCATTACTACGAGGTGGTCGAACGCGCGGAGCTCGACACACGAGCGATGACCATCCTAGAACGAACCGGAGAACGCAGTGACTGGTCGATCCGAGAGAGCCGAGAGGTCCACGCGTACTCTCCCACATCCGACCTGCGCGCCTACACGCTCGAGCGACGGGGCGCCGCATGAGGACCGTCGTTGATCTCGCCGACGTCTCCGATAGTGATCGCCCGCTGGTCGGAGGCAAAGCGAGCAAGCTCGGCGAGCTGGTCCGGGAAGGTCTCCCAATTCCACCGGGGTTCGTGATCACCACCGAGGCGTACGTCTCCTTCGCATCGATCCCTTCGCTCGCCAAAGTGATTCGGGAGTCGCTCGACCAGATCGACCCCGCGAAGGCCGATACCGTAGAGGCGGCATCGCAACGGATCCGCGCCGCGTTCGAAGCGACCGAGTTCCCGGCGAGCTTACGCCAAGAGCTCGTCCGGGCGTACGAATCCTATGCCAAGGATCACTCCGTGCGGTTCTCCGCAGTACGATCCAGCGCGACCGCCGAGGACCTAGAAGGAGCCTCGTTTGCCGGGCTGCAGGACACGTATCTCAACGTCACCGGGACGGACTCGATCCTCCGGATGGTCCGACGCTGCTGGAGTAGCGTGTTCACTCCTCGGGTCATCGCCTACCGAGCCCGCAAGGGCTTCGAGCACTCGGAGGTCGCGCTCGCCGTACTTGTTCAGAAGATGGTCGACTCGACCGTGAGCGGGATCCTCTTCACGCGCGATCCCAACACCGGCGAGAATCGAATGATCATCGAGGCCGGGTGGGGACTTGGCGAAGCGATCGTCGGGGGCGAAGTGACCCCGGACCATTACGTCATCGACGGATCCACCCAGAGCATCATCCAGAAGCAACTCAGCGATCAGAGGTTCCGAATCGTCCGGGCCGAAGGTGGAGGGAACGAGCGACAGGATGTCCCCGAGAAGGACCGCCGCGCTCAGAAGCTCTCGGACGAGCGGATCAAGAGTCTCGCGTCCCTCGGACGGAGGATCGAGGCGCACTACCGTCGGCCGATGGACGTCGAGTGGTGCGCGGACCGCCACGGCCTCTACATCGTCCAAGCGCGCCCGGTGACGACCATCCCCGGAGGGGACGGCTCCGCACCGTCATCTACGTCGCGCGCTTCCCCCGCCGGGATGTCGAGTGCCCGCCCGCCTCCGCAGTCGCCTCCAAGTTCCGAGGAAGAGCCGATTGTGCGAGGGTTCGGGGCGAGCCCTGGGGCTGCGAGCGGGGTGGCCCGGATCCTTGCCGGGCCGTCGGACATGGAGAAGCTCCGGCCGGGAGAGATCCTCGTGACCTCGATGACGACCCCGGACATGGTGCCGGCGATGGCGCACGCCGCGGCCATTGTCACCGACGAGGGCGGCATGACCTGCCATGCGGCGATCGTATCCCGCGAGCTCGGGGTTCCTTGCGTCGTCGGGACGCGCTCTGCGACGAAGACCATCACGGACGGTAGCGAGGTCACCGTAGATGGCAAGACTGGTTCGGTCTACCGGGGTCGGCGAGCGACGGTCGTGGCTCCCTCCCCCGCCGCTGGAGATTACGGGTTGGCCGGGTACGCCGGCGGCGCTCACTCGTCCCCCGTCACCGCAACGAAAATCTACGTGAACGTGGGGGTCCCGGAGAAGGCGACCGAGTACGCGCAGCTCCCGGTGTCCGGCGTCGGCCTGCTCCGAACGGAGTTCATATTCACCGCCCACGTTCGTGAGCATCCGCTCAAGCTCCTCCAAGAGGGAAAGCGCGAAGAACTCGTGCGCCGCCTCGCCGACGGGATCGCCCAGGTCTGCCAGGCTTTCCATCCGCGACCGGTGATCATCCGTACGTCCGACTTCAAGACGAACGAGTACCGCGGGATGCCCGGCGGGGCCCAGTTCGAACCCGAGGAGGAGAACCCGATGATCGGATGGCGCGGCTGTTCGCGCTACATCGCTCCCGCGTTCCGTCCTGCGTTCCTGGCCGAGCTCGAAGCGATCCACCGGATCCGCACCGAGCGGGGACTGAAGAACGCCCACGTCATGCTGCCGTTCGTTCGCAATACTTGGGAGCTCGAAGAGATCGCGGGTATGATGCGCGACGCGGGCCTCCGACGTTCCCGCGATTTCCAGCTCTACCTCATGGCCGAGGTCCCGTCGACGGTGCTGCTCGCACGGGATTTCTCGAAGTTCTGCGACGGTTTCTCCATCGGATCAAACGATCTCACCCAGCTCGTGCTCGGCGCCGATCGTGACTCCGAGACCCTGGGCCGGATGGGATATTTTGACGAACGCGACCCGGCGGTCCAACGCGCCATCGAGCTATTGATCGAGGGCGCGCACGCAGAGCACCGGACCGTGGGGATCTGCGGCCAAGGTCCCAGCGTCTACCCCGAGTTCGCGGAGTTCCTGGTGCGCCAAGGGATCGATTCGATCTCGCTCAACGCCGACACCGTGGTTCCGACCATCCGTACGATCGCCTCGCTCGAGCAGCGGATGAAGCTCGAAGGCTTTCGCCGCGCCCCGGCCTGACCGCGCTACCCCCCATCGTTCATAGCCTCGGGCCGGCCGGATAACCCCCAACCTTCTGAAGTCCGAGTTATCCGGCGGGAGCGCTCCGCGGAGGGCGCCAGTGCGGAGGGCCAAGGGGGGGAACGGGGGGAAGAGAAAGTTGGGCATCCGCGCCCAACTCATAGACCGTCATCGACCGGAGCCGGCGGAGTCCCAGGCGGACGAGGTGCCGGGTCAGGCGCGCGGAATCGGACAGCAGCGCGTACGTCGCCCTGGGGCCCCCAAGCCGGGAACGGATCGCATAGCGTACGAGGCCCGTCGCCACCCCTCGGCCACGTGCCAGGGGTTGCGTCGAGACCCCGAAGAACAGTGCCCGGCGCTCGCGTCGATAGATCAGGGCCGCACCAAGCCGTTCCCCATTGTCGTCTACCACCACGGGTAATAGCGCCTCCCCGGGGTTAGGATGATGGCGAAGAATGTCGAGCGCACTCGCAAACTCGGGCGACTCCTTCTCTCCCACCCATAGCTGCGCGAGATCGTGAGCATCTTCGTCGTCGGCCAGGTGGGCCGTGCCGCAGCCCGGCACATGAGCGGCGATGCGGCGGCCGGCGAGGATCTCGAGAGCATCCTCGCGTGGAGCGAACCCGAGGTACCGCAGGGTGCGATCGATGTACGGCGGAACGGGGCGCGCGACCCGGAAGGTCGGTCGGACCGCGCGCTGGAAGTATTGGTCGAGTGCACGCTCGAAGAAACCCGTCTGTCGGCTAGCCCCGACCCGATCCACGGTGACAAAGTTGAATCGAGGCGCCGGTATCCGGTCGTGCAACAGCAGGGTCCCGCCCGCGAAGCCGACCGTGAAACCTCCGAGGCTGAGCACCAGCGCTTGCTCGTCAGCGAGGAGAGCATCGGCAAGCTCTGCAGGCCTAGGGTCGGTCACGGGGAACCCGGCCGGGGACGATGGCGTTCTTTAAAGAATCCTTGCCTTCCTGCGCTCCCGCCGCCGGTCCAGCCGGCGGAGTGAGATCGCATGAGCTACCCATCGCTCCGACCACCCGCAACCGTGGCGATCATCGGCGCCGGCAACATGGGCAGTGGGATCGCGCTGGCCTGCGCCCAAGCCGGGTTTACCGTGCGCGTGCGCGACCTCGACGCTTCGATGCTCGATCGCGGACGCTCGCTCATCGCGAAGACGCTCCAAGGGGCCATCGACCGGAAGAAGCTCACTCCCGCCAAGCGAGACGAAGTCCTCTCCCGAATCTCGTTTACGACCGGCCTCGCGGACGCCGCAAAGGACGCCGCCCTGGTCGTCGAGGCCGTTTTCGAAGACGAGACGGTCAAGGGACCAGTGTTCCGCGAGCTGGCCGGCATTGTCGGTACCGACACGATCGTCGCGACGAACACCTCCTCGCTTTCCGTCACGAAGCTCGCGGACGGATTCCCCGAACCCGGTCGCTTCGCCGGTCTCCACTTCTTCTTTCCCGCCGCCGTGAACAAGCTCCTCGAGGTGATTGCCGGGGACCGCACCGATCCCGTCGTAGTGCGGCAGCTCGAGCAGTTCGGCTATCGCCTGCGGAAGATCCCGATCCGCACGGCCGACCGCGCCGGGTTTGCCGTCAACCGGTTCTTCGTTCCGTACCTGAACGAGTCGTGCCGTCTCGCGGAGGAGGGCGTCGCGAGCCTCGCGACGATCGAGGAGGTCGGTCGAGAGCTCTTCGGAGCCACGTTGGGCCCGTTCGAACTGATGAACGTCACGGGGATCCCGATTGCCTTTCACGCGCAGCACTCGCTGTGTGCCGCGTTCGGCCCGGCGTACGCTCCGAGCCGGTTGCTTGAGCAGCAGTTCTCCTCCCGCCAGCTCTGGGACTGGAGGTCAACGAAGGTCGTGGGGAACCAGAAGGCTGCGGTCCGGGACCGGCTGCTGGGACTGACGATCGGGATCGCGACCCGCCTGGTCGAGGAAGGCGTCGCGACGCCCGAGGCGGTTGATCGAGGAGCGACGATCGGCCTTCGCCGGAAGTGGGGGCCTTTCGCCCAGCTCTCTTCGGTCGGAGTATCCGAGGGTCTGCGACTGGTGGAGGAGTACGCGAAGCCTTGGAAGGGCGCGTTCCCGGTCTCTGCGGAGCTCGGATCCCGGGCGGCCCGAGGGGATCGCACGTGGCCGTTGCGCTCCGTAATCGTGGAACACCAGGGCCCGGTCGCGTGGGTTTTGCTCGACCGGCCGGAGGTACTGAACTCGCTCAACTCCGACATGCTGATCGCTCTCCGCCAGGCGTTCACCGAGCTCGCCGGCGACGCAAGCGTACGCGCGGTGGTGCTCGCCGGGAGCTCCCCCGTGTTCGCGGCGGGAGCCGACATCGGCGAGATGGAGCGCAAGACTCCGGCAGAGGGGCTCGCCTTCGGATTTCTGGGGCAGCAAACCGCTCGCGTGATCGAGAAGTTCCCTCATCCCGTGATCGCGTTGGTCGAGGGCTACGCGCTCGGGGGCGGACTTGAGATCGCCCTCGCCGCCGATTTCATCGTGGCGGCGGAAGGAGCCCAGATCGGCCTGCCGGAGGTAAGCGTCGGGATACATCCCGGGATGGGCGGGGCGAGCCGCCTTACCCGCATCATCGGTCGAGCTCGGACGAAGTACCTCGCGTACACCGGCGTTCCCGTTTCGGCCGAGGAAGCCGCGCGGATGGGCTTCGTAGTCCGCGTCGTACCCGCCGATCGCGCTCGCGAGGAGGTGCAGGCCCTCGCCGAGATGATCGCGAACCGGGCTCCGCTCGCCGTGGCCTGGATCAAGCGTGTGATCGACAACGGCATGGACGCTTCGCTGGCGACGTCCCTCGATCTCGAGGGTCAGTCGGCGGGACACACCTTTGGGACCGAGGACCGGCTCGAGGGAATGCGGGCGTTCCTGGAAAAGCGTTCGCCGAGATTCCAGGGCCGATGAGTGCTCAGTGCGTACCGCTCTCGATCAGAGCGCGGTAGGCCTCCGCCTTGAGAAGCACTCCCGCCGGGATCGGCTCGGTAAGGCGGACCTTGAACAGCCAGCCCTTGCCGTAGGGGTCCTGGTTGATCCATTCTGGATGGCTCTTGAGCTCCGAGTTCACTTCGCTGACCGTCCCGTTGCCCGGGGCGTAGATATCCGTGACCGTCTTCACCGACTCGAGGACGAGAGCCGAGGTGCCCGCCTTCGTTTCCTTCCCGACGGCCGGGAGGTCGACGAATACGATGTCCGTGAGCTGGGACTGCGCGTGGTCGGTAATTCCAACCGTCGCGACATTCCCCTCGACGCGAACCCACTCGTGCGTCCTCGTGTAGGCTAGGTCCCCTGGTAGCGCAACTTCGCTCATGTTCCGGAATTCCAACTCTGTCGATAATGCCGCTGGGCCTCGGTCGGTATATCGATTGCAACCCCGAAGGCGACCAAGGCAGCCCGAGCCACCGCCCGGTCGATCTCGCGGGGCACCGGGTGTACCCGATGGGCCATCGACAGCCCATGCTTCGCGATGTGTTCCGCGCTCAGCGCCTGCAACGCGAACGATAGATCCATGATCTCCACGGGATGGCCCTGACCAGCAGCGAGGTTGATCAGGCGGCCCTCGCCCAAAAGGTACACCTTGCGTCCGTCCGGGAGATCGTACTGGTCCACGTTCGGTCGTACGGTGTGGTGGCCCACGCTCATCCCCTCGAGCTCATTGCGGGCGACCTCGACATCGAAGTGCCCGGAATTCGCGAGGATGCAGCCGTCCTTGATCACGCGGAAGTGCTCGCCTCGTACCACGCCCGTCGTGCCGGTCACGGTGACGATGATATCGGCCTGAGGCACGGCGTCGAGCATCGGCATCACACGGTAACCGTCCATCCGCGCCTCGAGCGCGCAGACCGGATCGACCTCGGTAACAATCACATCGGCCCCCATTCCCTTCAATCTCGACGCGACGCCACGCCCGCACCAGCCGTATCCGGCCACCACCGCGACCTTCCCTGCGATGAGGAGGTTCGTCGCCGCCGATATCCCGTCGATCGTGGATTGACCGGTTCCGTAGCGGTTGTCGAACAGATGCTTCATCTCCGCGTCGTTGACGTCGATCGCGGCAAACCGCAGCTTCCCTTCGTTCTCGAGAGCGCGCAATCGAGTGACCCCGGTGGTCGTCTCCTCGGTCGAGCCGCGCAAGCGGTTCACGCCCTTCGGGTCGGAATGGATCAGTGCGACGAGGTCTGCGCCGTCGTCGATGACGACATGGGGGTTCGCGTCCCGCATCGCGAGGATCGCCGCACGGTAGTCTGCCGTAGATTCACCCTTCACGGCGCGGGTATCGATACCTTCGGCCCGAAGCGCGGCGACGGCGTCGTCGTCGGTGGAAAGCGGGTTGCCGGCCGCGAGGTGTACCTCGGCTCCGCCGGCGCGCATCGCGAGAGCCAGCGCCGCCGTCTTCGCCTCGACGTGAAGGACCATCGACACCACGAGGTTTTCGAACGGTCGCTCCGCCTCGAACCTACGGCGGATTCCCTCAAGCACGGGCATGTGGGAGCGTGCCCACGCAACCTTCTGCTGGCCCCGCGATAGGTCTCCCGGCATGCCTTGCCCGCTCGCGGACGCGGGCGGCCTATTTGGGTTGGTCGGTCTCGCGACCCTACCGTCCGTCTCCAAGACCGAGCGGATCTTTGTCCATCGCATCCCCCCCCGGCGGGCGAGGAGGCCGTCCTTCGAGCCAGTCCCGATAACTTTGGTACGCCGGTTGTTGACGCCACCACTCCCAGAAGGAAGGCTCCGGGAAGTCGTCTCCGAGGTCACCGTGCGCCGCCGCACGGAACTGCTCGATGTGTTCGTGGTATGACTCTCGGTCCGACAGCGATCCTGGTCGGCCCGGACGATTCGCCAGAGTCCGATGGCACGTCGGGCATTCCGCGGCGTTGGTCGGTATGTCATCGCCGCACTGGGAACATCGCACGTCGCCGTAATCGAAGAGAGTTCCGCAAATCGGGCAAGTCTTTGCGGCCTTAGGCAGGATCGATCCGCACTCTCCACACTCGACTGCGCGGGACCGGGCGCGACGGGTAACGAAAATCGCAGAAGTGACGCCGACCAGTACTGACGCCACAATCGCGACTATTCCCCAGGGAATCGAAGCGTTGGGTGGGGGCAAGGGTGCTAGGGAAACTGTCCCCGGAATCGCATAGGGGGGAGAGGTCGCGTTGTTGAACGACGCCTTGACGACGAGGTCGTACCGAACTCCTTGACTAAGCAGGCTGCCGAGAGATCCATAGGTTAGGACAAACGAACGGTTCGAGGTCCGGGCGGTTGTGACTTCAATCGGCGACCCGCTGCCTGCAGGTATCGCGAAAAGCATGATAGTGGCTGAGCCGGTGCCGTTGAAGGAGATTGATCCGATAGTTGTGTAGTTCTGCGTACGAGAGAGAATGCTCGGCGGCGCAGTCGCGTTTTCCACTAGGATGTTCGAGGGCTGGATTTCGAGGGGTTGACTTTCGGTTACCGATCCTCCGTTGAGTTGTCCTACCCCGCCGTTCCAGCCAACCTCGATCTCGACTGTGGCATTGAAGAAGCCATGGAGACCAATCTCGTCTTGCGTCACTGTCCAGTTCGCGAAGACTGTCAAATTGCCATCGTTGGGGATAGATACCCCGAGATAAGTGATCGAGAGTACTTCACTCGTTAGATCGAGAGACGCGTCGACCACAAGAATCGTCTCCGTCACGTTCTGGACATAGGCAACGCCTGAATTCGAGAACGTTGCTTCTATCCCGATCGTTTGACCAATTCGAACGGAATCCGTACTGGATCCATCCGCGATGCACTCAATCGACGCCGCTACCAGTGAAGCGACTGGCTCGGAGAACGAGCCATTCAATACAAACTTCGAAGAGGTAACTGTGTTAAAAGTCGCTTCAGCGACGAGATTGTACGAAACCCCTGCGACAAGGAGGGAACCCGGGGCAACAAGGAACAGAAGGAACGTCGAGTTATCGGACGCTGCCTCGGCCAGGAGCACGGAAACTCCGTCTGTCTCCTGGGCCTGGGCTAAGAGAGAAACTTCCACATTTCCCGTACCATTGAAGGCGACGGTTCCAGATATTGTGTAGTTGCGGTTCGGATAGAGAGTTGCGGGCGGAGACGTCACTTTTACGACACTAATGGTCGAGGGAAGTATGGTGAAGGGAGTGGCAAGGGACACTGCTCCTCCATTGGCGAATCCCGACCCCCCATTCCACTCGACGGTAAATGTAAGATTCACTTTCTCGAGGCCATGGAGTCCAACTACCGTCTGATTGACAGTCCAGTTAGTCTCAAGGAGGAGGGTTGCATCGGCAAAGATGTCGACGACAGTGAACGGAATCATAGATACCACTCGGCTAAGGTTAGTGGCACTGTCGCTTAACTCGACACTTCCTGAGATGTTTGAGACCGCTGCGGCTCCCTGATTAGTAAGTAGGGCGCTCAATTCGAGCGTTTGTCCTATTCTTGCTGATTCGACCTCAAGCCCACTAATCAAGAACCGCATTGAAGAAATATTGAGAGAACTTGGCGCCTCTGAGAATGTCCCCGGCAAGATGTACTCGGGAGAGCTCCCGTTGTTGAACGTCGCTTGGAGGGTCAAGTCGTAAGACGTCCCAGGAGTGAGTTCTGACCCAACGTGACCGAACACAAGTGAGAACGGGCCGTCTGTGGCGAAAGTAGAGCCCAGGGCAACAACCGTTGCGTTTGTAAAACTCGGAACGGCTGAAAGTCTGATTAAAGCAGAGCCGGTCCCATTGAAGGTCACGGTTCCGTTGACCGTGTAGTTTCTCGATGGGTAGAGGGCGCTCGGGGGCCCAGCAATGTTACTGATGGCTATCTTGGATGGTTCAATCACGAAAGAAGTTGAAGTGAACGCACTCCCGCCATTTTTGAACGCTGATCCGCCGTCCCACTCGACAGTCTGGCCCAGTGAGACTCTCTCAGCTCCGTGCAAGCCGACCGTCGTCTGGGTGATTGTCCAACTCTCTACTAGAGTATACGACTCCAAGGATTGAAGCGAAACCGCTAAGATTCCAGTGGATGCCACCTCCGATAGTAGACCTATGTTTGGGTCAGCGAGTTCCAATGAAGCGGAGAGATTCCATGAGGCTGCAGGGCCAAAATTTGTAACCTCTACGTGAGATACGACCGTGTCACCGATGCTCGCGTTCGCTGACATCACGCCTTCAATGAGGTATGTGTCGGCCACTATCGAAAGCTCGCTCGAGTAGTCAGGAAAATAAGTGAGGGGTATAACGTCGAGAGATGGTTGGTCCAGATCCTCCGGATACGGCGTGACGTTACAAGTGAGTGCCTCGGCTGCGATGCCGACTGTCGTAGGGTTTACCAGCACGGTGTAGTTGCCTAGGAAGACCGGGCTCCCGCCGGGGGCCATCTGGTCAGCGGCCAGTAGGAGCAGAGCCTCGCCGTGATGGATCCCAGAAGCGCTGGTCTTGCCGTAGCTCCCGAATCCTAGTTGAGCCGAAACCCAGCTGACGTAGCTAGCAAGCCCGGGGTTCGACTGCTCGAGGTTGTTTGCTTGATTCGTCGAAGCGTTAGTCTCAGTCGAGGCAGGAAAGGCGGACACTGTTGCGTTCCCTATAAATCCGCCCGGCCCAGCGGCGCTGAATTCCGCCCATCGATACGTGATGGCCTGACTCAGGGAACCTACCACAATCACAGAAGCACTACCAGAGGGAGGGCGAGAGGGAACCGATAGATTGGCGAGCAATGCGAGGGCGCCGGACTGTAGATTCAACTTGCTCGACTGCCATGGAACCCCTCGAGAATCCACTTGGGATGTAGAGTTCCAATTCACTGCGAACGATGAGTCAGCAGAGACCAGTGTCGTTCCCGTACCCTCGAATGTAAGATTGTAACTCACGTCAGTACCGAAGAGGAACCTTGGATTGGTGATGGTGGCAGAAGATGTGCCTACACCTGTCTGAAGGAATCCTACAGTAAGTGATGACGTCGGGCTCCCAAAAGACGCAGTAGAGGAAAGTAGACCTCTCGTCCCGACCTGTCTAATCGCGGCTTGTAGCAAGGGTGGTAGATTAAGAATGGCGATAGAATTAGTTCCGCTGGAGAGCGGAAAGAAGCCTAAGTCGAAGTTCTCCCCGTTGAACCCGAACGTAATGTTGGTCGTGAGCGAGCCAGTTAGCGTATAATTGAACTCAAGATACGACGCTGTCAGGTTCACAGGGTTCAGGAAATCTTGTATGAGCTCCGTCGCACTATCGGGAGCCACGAAGGTCGAGAGATTAACGCTATCCGAAGGGGAGATTGTGAAGGTAGATGGGTCCGTGACGGGCAGTACTGCTGGAACTCCGTTCGCTGAAAAATTGTCCGCATACACATGGTCAAACGAACTGGCAAAGGCAATGACTCGCGCTCCACTCCGCGCAAGGATATCAGGGGCGTATGATGCATCTTGAATGATCGGCTCGGGTAGAGTCATCTTGCCTGCGAGAGGGTTCGAAGTTACAGTCGACTGATTTAGGAGAAATTCCGCGCTCGAGCCAACGAGATTCACCCATCCGGGAAATTCAAAACTCGAGTCGAAGAGTGACAGCGTGCCCGTCACGGTCACGTTGAACTTGATGTACGGGTTCGAGGCGTTGGTATCGGTCGTTAGGATTGAACGCACGAAATTGACACTTCCGCTATCGTAAAGTTTCGAGAGCTCGGAGAGTCTTCCGCTCAAACTCGTCCCAGAGTCAGGGACTGACTGGACAATCGATACAGTAACGTTCTGAATCACTAAGGTTGCGCCAAATTCGACCGTGACATTACCGTGGACGTAGAACGTCGAGGAGGTACCTGTGCCATTGATCCAACAGGTCTCACCTGCCATGACCACTAGTGGTTGCGTCAGTTCAGCCGTGCATCCCTCTTCGACTTGAGGTGCCTCGATGGACCTTCGTCCTCCTCCTGTGCTCACGGTGGCCGCCCCCGAGGTAGGTGCGAGTAGAGGAAGCACGAAGGAGGTAACCAGAATGACTGCTAGGATTACATTTGCTACGATCGACAGGACGTGGAGGTTACCCTGTGCTAGGCAAGACTTGCGCCCCATCATCGATCCTCACGCGGGTCATCTATCTTCAGGGGAGCTTCACCACTACTTTGCCGAACAGGTCCGGGGCCGTAAGTCGCAGGAACGCTTCGCGAGCATTCTCGAAAGGATGTACTGAGTCGATGACCGGCCGCAACCGTCCCTCGGTCAGCTCGTGCAGCATCGCGGCGAATTCCGCGGCGCTGGCCATCGTGCTGCCCCGGATCGACGCCTGGCGCCAGAACAGAGTCCTCAGCTCGATCTCGGCCTTGGACCCGGCGGTCGCACCGATGACGACGATCCGGCCCCCTCGGGCGATCGCCTGCAGGGACCGGGCAATCGTCGGCGAACCCACCGAGTCGAAGATGAGGTCGACGCCGCGCTTGCCGCTCCACTCCCACAGAACCCGATCCAGCGGATGATTCTCATCGAACGTGAGCCCCGCGTCCGCGCCTAGCGAGCGAGCGCGCTCCGCCTTCGCCGCGGACCTCGATACGACCGAGACGGTCGCGCCTCGGAGCTTCGCGATCTGGAGCGCGGCCGTCGCAGTTCCCCCTCCCGCGCCGACGATCGCGACCCGCTCCCCGGCCCGGAGCTCGCCCACCGTCACCAGCGCGCGCCACGCGGTCTCGAAGACGAGCGGGGCCGCGGCCGCCTCCGGGAAGCCAAGACCGTCGGGAATCGGGTGGACGTTTCGCGCAGGTACCACCACGAACGGCGCGACGCTCCCCTGAGTGTGCTCGCCGAGGATTCGGTAGTTGCGGCAGAGCGAGTCTTGGCCCCGCCGGCACTGCTCGCAGGTTCCGTCGGAGAATCCCGGGTTCACGAGCACCCGCTCCCCTACCCGGACGTTCTCGACGTCGGATCCGAGCGCGTCGACGATGCCGCTGACGTCGGAGCCCAGCACGTGCGGCCGAACGATCGGAACCCCCGGGATCCCGGCGAGGGTGAAGAGATCGAGATGGTTGAGCCCGGCCCCTCGCACCCCGATCCGGACCTCGCCCGGGCCGGGGGCGGGTTCCGGGACCTCGACGTACTTGAGCCGGTCCGGGCCTCCGTGCTCCTCGAAGCCGAAGCCGCGCATCAGCCGGCCCCGCGCGGCGTATCGAGCGACCAGCGCGTGCCGTCCGGTCCGTCCTCGAGTTGAATGCCCGCGGCCGCGAGTTCGTCCCGGATCCGGTCGGCCTCCGCAAAATCGCCCCGCTGGCGGGCACGGGCCCGAGCGGCGATCGCGGCACGGACGACCGGGTCGAGCGACGTCCCCGCTCGCGCGCCAACGTCGGCGAAGAGACCGAGGACGCTCTCGGCCCACTCGTACGGAGCGGCGAGCGTCTCGAGCGCACCGAGAGAGAGCCGGGAGATCCGATCCTCGAGCTCGAATACCTTCCGAGACCAGACGAAGAGCTTCGCCACCGCCTCGCGCGTGCGGAAGTCGTCGGCGAGATCGTCGTCGATTTCCCCGACGACGCGCCCGCTCTCGGCGGCTAGCGCCTCCGGGAGTTCGTCTCCCTGCGGGGATGCGGAGTGGCCCGCCGCGACGATCCGCGCGTACGGGGCACGAAGGCGGCCATACGACTCTCGTGCCGCCTCCAGGCTTTCCCCCGGGGTGAAATCGAGCGGGCTGCGGTAGTGCGCGTTGAGATAGTAGAAACGCAGCGGCATGGCGCCATACTTCTCCAGCGCGGACTCGAGCGACGCGACGTTGCCGAGGGACTTCGACATCTTCTCACCGGACATCATGAGAAGTCCGTTGTGCATCCAGTACTGGACGAGCGGCGAGAGCCCGGACGCACCCTCGGCCTGAGCGATCTCGGCCTCGTGGTGCGGGAAGATGAGATCGAGACCTCCTCCGTGCAAGTCGTACTGCGGGCCGAGCAGCCGACCCGTGATCGCCGTGTCTTCGATGTGCCAGCCCGGCCGTCCCGGTCCCCAAGGGCTCTCCCAGCTCGGCTCGCCCGGAGTCGCGGCTTTCCAAAGCACGAAATCCTCGGGGGAGCGCTTGCGCTGATCGACCTCAATCCGCGCGCCGGCGCGCAGCGATTCAATCTTTTGCCCGGAGAGCCGGCCGTAGGCAGGGAACCGGTGGATGTCGTAATAGACGGACCCGTCGTCCGCGCGGTAGGCAAATCCCCGACGCTCGAGCTCCGCGATCTGTTCCCGGATCTCTGGCACGTAATCGGTGGCGAAGGGGTAGAGGTCGACGCTCTCGATGTTCATCGCGGCCTGGATGCGTCGCCACGTGCGGAAGTGCTGGGCGGACAGCTCGAGCGGGTCCATTCCGAGCTCGGAGGCCCGGCGAATGACCTTGTCGTCCAGGTTCGTCACGTTCTGGACATAGAAAACGCGGTATCCCCAGTGACGAAGAGCTCGTGCGACGACGTCGAAGACGACCGCGAAGCGGCCATGACCCAAGTGCGGCTCGTCGTAGGGCGTCAGACCGCAAACGAACATCCCGACACGCGGGGGGAACCGGGGCTGGAACAGCCGGGTCTCCCGGCTCATCGAGTCGTAGAGCTGAACCCGACGCATCCGCTACACCCGTCGCAGGGCGCGCCCCACATCGTCCGCGAGATCGGCGGGGTCCTCGATACCGCAGGACAGCCGGATGAGCCCGTCCCGAACGCCGCGTGCGCGACGAATCTCCGGAGGCACGCTCGCGTGGGTCATCGAGGCGGGGTGGTCGGCGAGCGATTCGACCCCGCCCAGACTCTCGGCGAGCGTGAAGATCCTCAAAGCGCGGGCAAAGCGGCCCGCGGCCCCGGCGTTCGCGAGCTCGAAGCTGACCATCCCTCCGAACCCGCTCATCTGACGTCGCGCGATCCGATACTGAGGGTGGGATGCCAGCCCCGGGTAGTAGGTGGCTCGCACCTTCGACGAGCGCTCGAGGACCTCGGCGACGGCCCGCGCGCTCGCCTCGTGCGCGCGCATTCGTATCCCCAACGTATGGATCCCACGGAGAATGAGGAAGCTGTCGACGGGGCTCGGCACCGCGCCGACCGTGTTCTGGAGCCACGCGAAGCGTCGGGCCAACCGCGGGTCTCGGAACGCGAGGGCTCCGCCCAGGACGTCCGAGTGGCCGCCAAGGTACTTGGTCGTCGAGTGAAGGACGATGTCGGCGCCGAGCTCGAGCGGGCGCTGGAGCGCCGGGGTCGCGAACGTGTTATCGACCGCGACCCGCGCCCCGGCCGCGTGGGAGAGCCGGGAGATCGCGCGGATATCGACGACCCGGAGCAGCGGGTTCGTCGGGCTCTCCAGGTAAACCAGATCGGTCCGGGCCCGGGCCAACGCCCCGCGAATCGAGTCGATGCGCGTCATGTCGACGAACTCCACGTCGACGCCGAACTTGCGGTGATGATGATCGAGGAGGCGCCACGTGCCGCCGTAGACATCGTCGATCGCGACGATCCGTTGGTGGCTACCGAACGATTCGACGAGGGTCACGAGGGCCCCGAGGCCGCTCGAGAACGCGAGCCCGGCCTTACCGCCCTCGAGCTCCGCGATCGTGCGTTCCAGCACCGCGCGCGTTGGATTGCCCGTGCGGCCGTAGACGAAACCCTTCGATTTCCCCGGCGACGCTTGGGCGAACGTCGTGGAGAGGAAGATCGGCACGTTCACGGCTCCCGTCACCGCCTCCGGAGGCTGGCCGGCGTGGATCGCGCGCGTGCTAAACCTCATGTGGTTCTCCGGCATCCGAAAGGTAACGCACCAGGTCATGCCGGGTCAAGAGCCCGACTATGCCTCCGCTCGGGCTCTCGCGCAGGAGGATCGCGCGTTCCCGGCTCAAGGTCTCGAGGACCACCGCGACTGGGGCGTCTTCGGGCACTTCCCGGAACGGGGGCGTTGCGAGAGCGCTTACGGTCCGATCGAGCATGGTGTCGTCGGTCATGAGCCGTCGCAGGACCTCCTCGGCTTGGACGCTCCCCAGATTCTTGGACCCATCGAGGATCGGAACCTGCCCGATACCGTGCTGGCCGAATAGGGCCACGGCGTCGCGCACCGTCGTCGTGGGTTCGACCGATACGAGCGCGGGGACGGACTTGCGGGCGACGAGTTCCCGGGCAGTCGCCGTCGAATCGAGCAGGCCCTCCTCGCGCATCCACTCGTCCGAATAGAACTTCGACAGGTACCGGTCTCCCGAATCCGGCAAGATCACGACGACTGTCGCACCTTCGGGGATCGGGCGACTCTCGAGCCAACGAACTGCTCCCGCGACCGCCGAGCCGGACGACCCCCCTACGAAGAGCCCCTCCTCCCGCGCGAGACGACGCGCATACCGGAACGACTCCGGGTCGTCCACCTGGACAAACTCGTCGAGGTACTGGAACTGGACGGACTGCGGGATCTTATCCTCGCCAATCCCTTCCACCCGGTACGGCGTCGCGGTTCCGACCGTTCCGTGTCGAGCATACTCGGTGAGGATTGAGCCCACGGGGTCCACGGCCACGATGCGAACGTCGGGCCGGTGTTCCTTGAAGTAGCGGCCGATTCCGCTCATCGTGCCTCCCGTCCCGACCGTGCCCACGACCGCCCTGAGCGTCTCGCCGCCGTCGCGGTCGATCTCGGGCCCCGTGGTACGGTAGTGCGTGTCCGGGTTCTCGGGGTTCTCGTACTGGTTCGGGTAGTATGCACCTGGGATCTCCTCGGCAAGACGACGGGCGACAGAATAGTGGCTCATGGGGTGATCCGGTGGAACCCCGCTCGGCGTGACGACAACCCTCGCTCCAAAGGCTCGCAACAGCCGGATTTTCTCCGAGCTCATCTTGTCGGGAAGTACGAAGACCGCGCGGTAGCCGCGGACGGCAGCGACCATCGCGAGGCCCACCCCCGTGTTCCCGCTGGTCGCCTCGACGATGGTCCCCCCGGGGCGGAGCAGGCCGGCGGCCTCCGCCCGATCGACCATCGTCGCTCCGATGCGGTCCTTGACGCTCCCGCCGGGGTTGAGGAACTCGAGCTTCGCGAGGACGCGGTACGGCAATGCGGCCGTGACCCGCCGGAGCGGGACGACCGGCGTATTCCCTACCAGGTCGAGGATCGAGCGGGGAGTCGATCGCTCGGGCGGCACGCCGCGCGGAGTCGAGCGGTGGGGATAAGCCCTAGGGAGGGCACGGAAGGTGGGGCCGCCAATGGGCACCGGCCGTACGAACTGGTGCGTTCCTACCCCACAGAGGGATTAAGGCGAAGTCCCGCCCATGGAAGTCCAGGATGTTGGGCGCGCTGGAATCCGACGTGCTTCGCTCGCTCTCCGTGCGGGGGGAGGCCCCCGCGCGGACGATCCGCAGCGACCTCGAACGGCAAGGGACCCGGGTCGCGTACACCACCGTCGCGACCATCCTTTCCCGTCTGTACGATAAGGGCCTTGTGAGGCGTCGCCGAGAGACGTGTCGCGGGGGGGAACGATACGTTTACCGACCGGTCGACTTCGAGCGGAAGTACCTCCAGAACCTTCTCCGGGGGGTTGTGACGATGTTCGGCCCCTCCGGCGTCGTTCACCTGAACGAAGAGATCGAGAAGCTCAAGCCCGCCGAGGCGGACCAATTGCGCCGACGCCTCGGGCTTTTGTAGTTGCGACGAGTCGTCGCGCACCGATGGAAGTCCCGGTGGCCGGGATCCTGTTGACTCCCGTCCTTGCGTGGGCAGCCTTGGGCTTGGCGATCGCCGTCGCGCTCCGGCAGCACCGTTCATCGACCATCGTCCACCGTCTTGGCGTTGCGTTCGTCGCACTGTGGGCGTTCCTCGCCACCAGCGCGCTCGTCTGGGTCGTCGCGAACGGAGGGTGGTCCGCCCTCGCAGGCCTATTGCGCCAACCCCCGACGATCATCTCCCTCTCGGGAACGGTCGTCTGGCTCTTTGGGGGCCTTGGGGCGCTTTTGGTCCTATGCATCGCCTTCGGCCTCAACCAGATCGTGGCGCGGGGGTTCCTGAAGCTCTACCGCTCGCAGCCGATCCCCTGGCCCTCGTCCCTCGCCGAGTCTGCGGGTTCTACCGAACTCTTCTGCATCGAGCTGCCCCATGGCGACGCGTTCTCCTACACCCTGCTGAGCTACCGCCCCGGAACGGGGTTCCTCCGACGGGAGATGGTCCTGATCTCGCGGCCTCTTTTGGCGATCCTGAGCCCCGAAGAAGCGGAGACCGTCCTCGCGCACGAGCTCGGGCACGTACGCGACCTCGACGGCCGCTACCTCACTTTCTTCCGCACATTCTCCCAGCTGATGCGCTGGGACCCGGTTCTGGACTACTTCTCCGGTCTCTGGTCCCGCCGTGAGGAACTGCGTGCCGACCGCGACGCGGTGCGGGCGACCGGCCATCCCTTGGCCCTCGCCCGCGCGCTGTATAAGGCCCTGGAGTGGGGGAACCCCCGATCGACCGTCGCCGCCGCGTTCCTCGGCGCCCGGGGCCCCCGCGGCCGGCGCCACGCTCTCGAGCGGATCCAACGCCTCGTGCACTGGGCCGAGTCCGGGACGATCCCGGAGGACGGCGGTGCGTAGCCCCGCCGAGCACGGGCGCCGGGCGGCGGCCTGGGGGGTCGCGGCGGTCGTCGTGGCGATCGTGGTGAGCCTCCCCGCCACGTCGGGGGCGCCAAACCCAACGCTGCCGGTGGCTCTTGGGAGCCGGTTCGTCGGCAACGTCTCGGCTCCTTCCCTTACGGCCGGCGACTCCGGCACGATGAGCTTCACGCTGCACAACCCTCTCAACGGGACGATCCGCGCGATATCGCTCTCCCTCCAACTCTACAATTTCAGCGCGTTCCCCGGAGGGGCGAGCGGCTCGGGAACCCTATCGGATCCACCGGTCCTGAGCACGCCGACCTCGGCCGGCCTCTGGGCGAACTTCACATGGGCGAGCCTCGCCGCCGGCGCCAGCATCTCTCCCCGAGGGACCGTGGGAGTCACCACCTCGAGCGTGACGCCGCTCGGCGCCTACGCCGTCCGCTTCGCGCTACGGTTCACCGGGTCGAACGGGACGGTCTACCTCCTCGAGTCGCGAGGTTGGTTCCCGGCGGCCCTCTGGGCCGAAGCGACGTCCGGACCGAACGGAACGACCGAGCTGACGAGCCACTCCCTTGAGCTTCTGAACGTCTCGGGGGTGCTCCCGGAGACCTCGATCCAAGTGACGGGGTCTTCGCTCGATATCGCGCTCTACGTGATCCTCGCCGTCGCGCTCGTCCTCACGGGATTCGGCGCGTACGTCTATTTCCGCCGCACGCGCCGTCACGCGAGATCGGGGACCTGATACTCCGAACGGGGCCGCAGCCAGGCGCCGAGAGCCTTCGGCACGAGCCGCACGAGCGACGGCGAGGACCCGAGCAGGCGGCGCACGACGTGGGTCGGGAAGTCGATGTCCCCGAATGCGACGATGGTCCCCAGCAGATCGGAGGAGCGTAGCGTCTCGACCAGCCGGTCGAAGTCCGCATCGGACATCCGCGTGAAGATCCGACGGAGTGCGAGAGCCCGTCCGAACTCTTCGCCGAACTCGTTTCGCCACGCGCGATCGTACTCGGCCAGCCGCAGCGCGGAAAGGTCGCCGGCTCCGAGCGCATCGATCCCCACTCCGGCCGCAATCTCCGCGCAGCGCATGCCCGCGAATATCCCGCCGCCACTGAGCGGCTTCACCTGGGCGGCGGCGTCGCCGACGAGGAGGACGCGGTCCCCGTAGGTCCGCGGCACGTTCCCGATCGGGATCCCCGACGCGAGGTGGCTGGTGGGGTTCAGGAGCGGCGCCCCGAAACGCCGGGAAAGGAACTCGAGCATGCGCTCGTAGTAGCGTCGCGCGCTCGTCCCGTCCGCGTTCACGGCGACGCCGACCCGCGCCCCGCCGGCACCGTCGGGGATCCACCAGCCGAACAGCCCGGGCGCGAAGGTACGGGAAAGGTATACTTCGACCCGATCGGGATCGCCCGGGCTCCGGCCGAATTCGGCTTCGAACGCCGGAAGGATCTCGACCGGCCGGCGCAGACGGAAGGCACGCGCGACCGCGCTCGCCACTCCGTCCGCCCCGATCACGAGGCGTGCTGCGTACTCCCGTCGGGTCGACCCATCCTGCGTCGCCTCGATGAGGACGCGCCCGTCCCGCTCGTCCTGGCGCCGGTCGAACCGGACCCGGGCATCGAACCGCGCTCCGGCGCGGACCGCGCGGTCCGCGAGCTCGAGGTCGAGCGCCGCTCGATCGATCGCATACGCCCGGGCCTCTGGGGCCCGGAACTCGATCGACCCCCCGGATGGTCCGAACACGGCCGCACCGTGGACGGGCCGACGGACCGAGCTGCGCGAGCCCGCGAGATCTAGGACGCGTTGCGACACGAGGCCCGCACACTGAACCGGCCGGCCGATCTGCGGGTGCTCCTCGAGCACTCGAACATCGTACCCGGCGCGGGCGAGGTGGTACGCCGCCGTGGATCCGGCGGGTCCCGCGCCTACCACCAGGACATCGACGCGGTCCATGGGCCTAAGAGCCGAGAGGCCTAGTTAACCCCGGGGAGCGCTCCGGCGCCTTGGTCCCGCCACGGGGCCCGGACCTTGTCGGTTCGTTGACGCGGATCGACCGCGGAGGCCGAGATGGGCACGGCAAGGCCGCTGCGTCGCGCGAGTTCGCCGGTCCAGGCGATCATCGCGCCGTTGTCGACGCACAGGTTCCGCGGTGGAGCGAACATCGTCCCGCCGCGCTCCTCGACCATCGCACGGACCATGCTCCGTAGCCGTTCGTTGCAGGCGACCCCGCCGCCCAGCACGACATGCTTCATCTGGCGATGGGCCAGCGCACGCTCCGTAATCTCCGTGAGCATCGCGTAGGCGGTGGTCTCGACCGAGAAGGCGAGGTCCGCCCGTGCGACTCCCTGATTCGCCAGCGCGAGGCTCGCGGTCAACAGTCCCGAGAAGGCAACGTCCATGCCATGCACGGAATACGGGAGAGGGTACAGGCTCGAGCCCTTCCTCGCTTCGGCTTCGAGCTGGGGGCCCCCCGGGAAGGTCCCACCTAGGGCGATCCAGAGCTTGTCCAGGAAATTCCCGATGCCCACGTCGATCGTTTCACCGAGGACCCGGTAGCGGCCGCGACCGTAGGCAATGACCTGGGTGTTGCCGCCGCTTGCGTACAGCAGCATCGGATCGTCCAGACCGCTGAGCACTCGCGCGATCTCGATGTGCGAGACGCAATGGTTCACGGGGAGGAGCGGCCGGTCCCACGCGAGGGACAGTGCGCGCGCCACCGTGGCTCCCGCGCGCAGGCAGGGACCGAGGCCCGGTCCCTGCGCAAAGGCGATCCCGTCGATCTCCTTCGGAGAGACGTGGGCCTCGGCCAGCGCGCGCTCGAGGAGCACGGGAAGCATCTCTACGTGGTGGTTCGCCGCCTCGCGCGGATGGATCCCCCCCTTCGGAGGCTTGTACATGTCTCCGGCGAGCGCGAGGACCTTCGCGCCCTCGTCGACGATCCCGATCGAGCACGTGTGCGCGGTCGATTCGATCCCCAGTACGGTCACGGCGCGCTCCCTCCGACGCGCCCCGACGGGAGACCGCGCTCAATCATCGGCCGTCTCGAGGCGGAAGGCCACGCGCTTTCCATGGAGCGCCGCGTGGATTCGGTCGGCGAGATCGAGCGACTCCGGGACGGTGACGGTCCGGCCCCAGTCGTAGACGAAGTCGTAGCCGCGGATCTCGGGTCGGAATCCCATGTTCTGCAGCACTTCGGCGATGTCGGAGTACGGAGCGCCTTCGCTGTCGAGCTGCAGGAGGAGAAACGTCCGGGTCATCGGTAGCGTAGGACCTTCGCCCGACCCTTAAAGCTCGTCGGGCCCCAGCTCCTCGGTCGGGTCGGAGGGAACGTGCCGGTGGGCGGTGACGCGCACGGCGATCCCTCGGCGCAGGACGCCCATTTCGTGAGGGGCTAGGAGGAGACGCCCGACGGCGAGCAACCCTCCGTCCGGATCGACCAGCAGCGCCGAGGATCCCGGTGCCAGCGTCGGATCCGCTGCCCGAACGAAGCGGGAGAACAAGCTCCGCCCCTCGCGTACGAACGGGGCCGCGTCGGCGTCGACCACCACTCGCTCCCTCCCTTCGGGCACTGCGTCCACCAGCCACTGCGCCCCGGCGAACGTCGGGCGCGGGATCCCATCGTTCCCGATCTGGAAGAGCACGCGGTCCTCTTCTCGGATCGTGCGGAGGCGGCCGGTGCGCCGGGACCGCTCCCCGATCCAGGCCCGAGCGTGTGCGGGCCCGGCGACCTCGTCCCCGTAGCGGAACCGCAGGAGCGCCGCGACCTGGCGTCGGGTCCACTCCGCCACCCAGTCCCGGTCCCAGGGATACTCCCGGCCGAGCGCCCGCGATACGTCCTCGAAGACCTGGGCGCTCAGGGAGCCCGCGTCCGGCGGGTGCACGAACTCGGCCTCCGCGAGAGCGGGCCCGACCGGGTATGTCTCGATCAGCTCGATCGGCACCGGTCCGAACGGGGTCGGGCAGCGCCAGCCGAGCGGCGAACCGGCCGCGTCGTTCGGAGGGATCCGTGCGAGGTAGTTCGGTTCGAGGGGAACGCGTCGGACCATCGGACCGCGAGCGTCGGTAGGTGTGAGGAAGCGTTCGAGACGCTCGCGCCACCGATCGACCGCCGGCCGGCGAAAGCTGTCGATGCCCGTCTCGCGGTAGGTTCGACGGCTCTCGGGTTCGCTCGACCGGAAGACCTCGGGGTGGTCCTTGAGCGTCCGCAGCCCGGCCAAGAGCGCGGGATGGGCGGTGGCGCGGCGCTCGGCGAGCTCCCAGAGCGTTCCGTCGCGGATCGATTGCCGAACGCGGGCCATCTCCTCCGCGCTCACGAGCAGGTTGTGGCGCGCGAGCGCGATCTCGCGCTCGGCGTCCGGAAGCTTTGCGACCTCGGCAAGGGGCGTCTCGCCGCAGAGCGTGCACTGGCACCAGTTCTCTCGGACTTGGTCGAGGGGAACGGTTCCTTCCGGTAGCAACAGGCGGTCCCTTCGAGCGAACTTGTGGTACGCCGAAGAATCGTAGAGATCGACCCCCAGCAGCGCCCCGAACGCGAACGTCATCGGGTGTCCGGTCCCGAACAGGTGGACGACACCGGCGGGGGAGAGATAGGGTCGCGCGGCCGCGACGGCGCCCGCCAGCTCCGGGAACCGATATTGCTCCAAGAGGGGCACCACTCCGCCGACGGCAAGGATATCCCCGACCGCGCTCGCTTCGAGGGCGGACTCGGCGCGGAGGTCCGCGAACGATCCCCCCTGCACCGGTACGGCTAGGAGCCCTTCTCGTCCCTTCCGAGCCGCGCGGGCCCGATCCACCGTGAGCCGCACGCCTGCCTCGGCTTCCCCGTGGGCCGCGGACGGCTCAACGAACACGTCGAGCACGGTCGCGATGTCGGTCCCGATCCGGTTCTGGAACTCGAGGATCTCGGTCGGCCCTACCTCCACGTGACCGTACGCGTGCTGCTGGAACGCTCCCGAGTCGGTCATCACGGGGCCGTCGAAGTCGATCAGGCCGTGGATCCCCGAGGCGAGCGCTCGCTCTCGCAGCTCCGGGCTCCGGTAGGTGATGTAGGACGAGGTGATGAACGCTCCGAGGCCGAAGCGTCGACGGATCTCTCGAGGACGAATCGGTTGCCGATCGGGATCCGGATGGACCACCGGCAAGAGCGCGGGCGTCTCCAGCGGGCCATGGGGGGTGGCGAGTCGGCCGATCCGGGCGAGGCCGTCGCGTTCCAGGAGTTCGAAGTTGCCCATCCTCGTTCACCGGGTCGCTAACGATGGCGTGGTCTGGGTGTAGCCGGAGCGGATCCGTTCCAGCAGTTCGACCAGCATGGCGTGGGTGAGCTTGCGGGTGTTCGTGTTCTGCGGGCTGGGGTGATAGGACGCATAGAGCATCGGTCGACCCGGTCCTAGGGCCGCTGCGGCGCCGTGCGAGAACGGCACGGTCGGCTTCGGAACGCCGTAGACCGAGGCGACCGCGTTCCGAAGAGCCTCCCACGCGAACCCACCGAGGGCGAGGATCGCCCGCACGTTCGAGAGCAACCGCAACTCCCGGTCCAAGTAGGGGCGGCAATGGGCAAGCTCGGCCGGCGTTGGACGGTTGTCCGGGGGGACACATCGAACGGCGGCGGTCAGGTAGAGGTCTCGGTAGCGGAGCCCGTCGCCCCGCCGCAACGAGGTTGGCTGGCTCGCAAAGCCCGCGGCATAGAACGCCCGGACGAGGAAAGCGGCGGAGCGGTCCCCCGTGAATACCCGGCCGGTTCGGTTCGAGCCGTGTGCAGCGGGCGCGAGACCGACCGCGACGAGCCGAGCCTCGGGGTCTCCGAAGCCGGGAACGCCGCGGCCCCAGTACGGCTCAGAACGGAACTCCCGCTTGCGTTCGCGGGCGATCTGCTCGCGGTAGCGGACGAGCCGAGGGCAGATGCGACACGCAACCACTTCGTCGCGCACCCGGGCGAGCGAGTCGGCCATAGGGCGGCGGTACCCCGGACCCAATTGACGTTCACCTAAGGTGCTCACATTCCGTGACCTACCCCTATACCCCCCCGTTACCGTAAGGGACGGCGATGGAAGAGACCTCGATTCCGCGCGGTGGGCGCATCCGTCTCGGGAACGTCGAAGGGGACTTGCGGGCGGGTCCCCACGTCCGGATCGAGGCGGACGGCGCGGTCCGGGTGAGCGGGATCGCCCGGTTCGAGGGGCCCGCCGAAGTCGCCGGGACGTTCGAGTGCCGAGGGTTCCACAGCGAGAACGGCCAAGTGACCGTGCGCGGAGATCTCCTCATCCACGGCCCGATCCGCGTCGAGGACGGGACGCTGGAGGTCGAGGGCCGGCTGGAAGCTCAGGACATCGACGTGGACCGCCGCCTACACGTGCAGGGACCGGTTGCCGCGACCCGTATCGAGGTAGGAGGGACCTTCCAAGCGGATTCCACCGTGGCCTCGCGCGAGATCTCCGTCGGGGGAACGATGGGGGCCCGGGGGACCGTGAGCGCATCCCAGGTGGAGGCGGGCGGTTCCGTGGACCTGTCCGAGGTCGCGATCGACCGTCTCGAGGCGGGAGGCCGCATCCGGCTCCGGTCGGGGGTGGTGAGAGACCGGATCAAAGTCGGGGGGCAGTTCGTTTCCGAAGGTCCCCTCACGTTCGGCCAGCTGGAGGCGGGGGGACAGATCGAACTCGGGGGGGACGCGAAGGGAGGGAGGATCGAGGTCGGCGGCACCCTCCGCGCGAAAGGAGATCTCGAGTTCGCCTCTCTTGAGATCGGCGGGATCGGGGACATCCAGGGATCCGCGAAGGGCGAGAGCATCGAGATTGGCGGCCTTCTCGGCTGCGGGGGATCGATCGAGCTCACCGGCCGGCTCGAGGGCGGGGGCCGGGTCGCCGTCGCGGGGGACATCGACGCGGACCGGGTGGAGATTGGAGGGCAGTTGAGGGCGCGCAAGATCCTCGCCCGCAGCCGTATCGAGATCGGGGGTTCGCTCTCCACACAATCGGGGGCCAAGTCGGCCGAGATTGTTCTGAGCCGAAAATCGCACGCACACGGGCCGCTGGTGGGTGGCCTCGTAGAGATCCGCAGCCGGGCCCGCGCCGAGGATGTCTACGGCACGGACGTCCGGGTCGGCGACGGTGCGGAGGTGGAACGGATTATCGCCGAGACTACGCACATCGGCCCCGGAGCTCGCGTCGGAGAAGTGGTCTACTCCCGAGAAGCGACCATCGATCCGAGCGCGCAGCTCGCTCGACCGGCGCGTCGTGTGTCCGACCTCGGCCTGTACCCGCTGTAGCAAGGGGGAGCTAGGATGGACGGGCGGAACCGAGAACCGTCGAGCCGACGGCGGGAGCCCACGGACCTTTTCGCGACGATCCTCGAGGTCGTCAAGCGTCACCGCGGTCGGGCCCGGATCACCCGCGTCAGCTACGGCGCCGGAATGCCCGTCGACCGGCTGCGGGTGGCGGTGGAACGGCTGCTGGAGCTCGGCCTACTGTCGAGCCAGGAAGATGACGGCCACGTCTACTTCGATGTCACGGCCCGGGGGCAGGAGTTCCTCGACACGTATTGGAAGATGAAGGCCTACATCGACGTCCTCGGAGGGACCCACGCGGGGGCGCGCCGGTCGGGAGGGAAACCACGGGCCGGCTCCCCCCACGACTAGCTGTAGCGAGGAATGCCGCCATCGACTTCGACGGACCAGGCATCGATCCCACCGGTCAAGTTCCGGACCCTCTCGTAGCCTTCTGCTTCGAGGTAGGATGCGATCAGCTCGGAGCGGCCGCCCACGTGGCAATAGACCACGACCTCCCGGTCCCGGGGGATCTCTGAGATCCGCTCGAGGATCTCGCCCATCGGGATATGGAGGGAGGGCTCGATCACCGCCACCTCGCGCTCTTCGACCTCGCGCACGTCCAGAAGCAGCGTCGCGTCCGGGTTCTCGCGAAGCCGCCACGCGGCCTCACGCGGCGTGATGCCGAGCACCATCGGGCGAACGAGCGGGCTGCGCGACATATCACCTTTGGCCGCGGCAGCGGTTCGGTCTTGGAGGAGCCGATATAAGGTGGCAAGTCGCTAGCGCGGCGATGAAGGTCGTCGATCCAGTCTGCGGGATGACGGTCGAGTCGACGCGCGCGCCGGCCCGGGTGGTCGATCACGGCACGACGATCTACTTCTGCTCGGAAGGCTGCCGACAGAAGTACCTCGCCGCCCACCCGACCGCGCAGGCATAGGCGGGCGAGCGCCCGGCGTCGGTCGCGAGCTTTTACCGGAGCGATACCATTTCATGCCGACCGATCCGGTCTGCGGGATGCACGTCGACGAGCGGACGTCCTCGCTCTCGCTCGTTCGGGACAACCGAACGTACTACTTTTGCAGCCAGGCCTGCCGCGAGTCGTTCACCGCTCCCGAGGTCGCCGAGCTGCGGACCGTCCGCCGTCTCGGTGTAGCCATTCCGCTCGCCGCGGGGGCGACCGTACTGACGTACCTCGCCCATCCGACCGTCGTGCTGTACATCGCGGCGGTGCTCGCGGCGGCCGTCCAGTTATACAGCGGCTGGGACTTTTACGTCGGGACGGTCGACTCGATCCGCTCGCGCATAGCCAACATGGATGTGCTCATCGCGGTCGGGACATCGGCGGCGTTCGGCTACAGTCTCGCAGCGCTCGCGCTTCCGGGCGCGCTGAAGGGAGGCGTGTTCTTCGACGCCTCCACCCTGATCATCACGCTGATTCTCACGGGGAATCTCCTCGAGCAGCGGACCCGTCGCCACGCGGGCTCCTCGCTGAGGGACCTCGACCAACTCCTACCGCGGGAAGCCCTCCGGGTGGAGGGGGGCTCCCCGCGTAGCGTCCCGCGGGAAGACATTCGAGTGGGGGACCGGCTTCGAGTCCTGCCCGGAGGGATCGTTCCGGCGGACGGTGTCGTGCTCGAGGGACGGTCCGAGCTCGACGAGGCGCTATGGACGGGGGAATCTCTCCCGGTGCCGAGAGGCCCGGGCGAGACCGTGATCGCGGGGGCGCGCAACGGAACCGGGTCGCTCGACATCGAGGCCCGCTCCGTCGGGCCGGACTCGTTCGTCGCCCAGATCGCCGAGCTCCTGAGCGATGCGGAGGCGTCCCGGATCCCTTTGCGCCGGCTCGCCGATCGCATCGCCTCCATCTTCGTGCCGGTGGTCCTCACCCTCGCGATCGCCGCGTCGCTTGGATGGACGCTTCTCGCGGGGGCTTCGCTGGCGACCGGTGTGCTGATCTTCGTCAGCGTCGTGATCATCGCCTGCCCGTGCGCGTTTGGAATCGCCACGCCCGCGGCAATTCTGGTCGGTACCGGCCGAGCGGCGGAGGAAGGGATCCTGTTCCGCGGGGGCGACTCGATCGAGCGCACGGCCCGGGTGGACCTCGTCGTCAGCGACAAGACCGGGACCTTGACGACTGACGTCCCGTCCGTCGCCTCGACGTGGGTCGCCCCGGGACGTACGCGATCCGAGCTCCTTGCCCTGTCCGCGGGACTCGAGGCGCACTCCGAGCACGTGTACGCTCGCGCGGTCCTAGCGATGGCCCGCTCCGAGGCAATCGCACCCGCGAGCGTCGAGGACGTCCGGGCGATCCCCGGCTCCGGAGTGGAGGGGACGATCGCGGGGCGGCACCTTTCGCTGAGGAGCGAGGGTTCGAATGGATTGGGATCGGACTCCCTCCAAGCCGCACGGGACTCGATCGACGCGGCCGTCGCCCGCGGGGAGAGCTGGTCGGCGCTCTGGGAGGACGGACAGCTGGTCGGGGTGCTGTCGTTCGCCACACCCCTCCGGCCCGGTAGCATCGATGCCGTGCGCGATCTTGCCGAACTGGGCATCCCGCTTCAGATCGTCACGGGCGACCGAGCCGAGGCAGCCGCCCAGGTGGCCCGCACGCTCGGCGTTTCGGTCGCCCGCGCGCGCGCGTCGCCCGAGGAGAAGCTGGCCTATCTGAGGGAGCAACGCGCGAGCGGGAAGTCCGTCGCGTTCGTCGGTGACGGGATCAACGATGCGGCGGCCCTCGCGGGCGCCGACGTCGGTATCGCGATCGGGACCGGGGCGGAGATTGCGCGAGATTCCGGCCAGGTGCTGCTCGTGCGACCCGACCTCCGAGGGGTCCCTCGGGCGATCCGTCTTTCTCGGGCCGTGGTCGGGAAGGTCCGCGGCAACCTCACGTGGGCGATCGGATACAACACCGTCCTGCTCCCGATCGCGGCGGGGGCGCTCGTCCCGTTCCTTGGATTCGGGGTCTACACAGTCTTGCCGATCGCCGGTGCGATCGCGATGGCCATCTCGTCGACGACCGTGCTCCTGAACTCCCTCTCGCTGCGCCGCGCCCTGCGACCGCGCGGCCGCGCCCGGGGATTTCCCGTGCCCGGGGGCTCCGCCCCGTCCTAAGGCGGGGCCGGGCGCCGCCCGCTCCCGCGTACTCTTATGGAGGGGCGACCCGTGCGGTCGCCGCGCGATGGGAGACCAGGATTTGTCCACCGAGCTGGAGGGCCAGGGCTACCAACTGGTCGGCAAGCACAGCGCGGTCAAGATGTGTTACTGGACGCGGCAGTCGCTGACGCAGGGACGCGACTGCTACAAGGGGCGGTTCTACGGGATCCAGAGCCACCGGTGCCTTCAGATGAGCCCGGCGATCGACTCGTGCAATCTCCACTGTCGGTTCTGCTGGCGCAACCAAGGCTGGGAGAACGACGAGGTCATGCCCGAGTACGACGACCCCGAGGGATTGCTCGATCGGTCGATCGCGGCCCAACGCCGGGTTCTCTCGGGATTCAAAGGAGACGCGGGCGTCGAGCTCGACCGCTGGCAGGAGTCGCAGAGTCCCCGCCATATCGCGATCAGTCTGACCGGGGAGCCGACCCTCTACCCCAAGATGAACCGGTTCCTCGAGCTCTGCCACGAGCGAGGGATCACGACGTTCCTCGTGACGAACGGAACGAACCCGGACGCGCTCCGCCATCTCGATCCGCTCCCGACCCAGCTCTACATTTCGGTGACCGCCCCCAACGCCGAGATCTTCCGACGCCTGACGCTGCCCTCCCAGCCGGGGGCCTGGGACCGCCTCCAGGAGTCGCTCGAGATCCTCCGAGGCCTGCCCACGCGACGCGTCGTCCGCCACACGCTCGTGAAGGGGTGGAACCTCGGATGGGTGGAGGAGTACGCCGCGATGGACCTGCTCGCGCGCCCGGACTTCATCGAGCCGAAGGGGTACGTCTACATGGGCAAGTCGCGTCAACGCCTCGGCACGGACCACGTCCCCTCTCACGCCGACATCGGCGGATTCGCGCGCGCGCTGGCGCGTCGAACAGGCTACCACCTGCTCGACGAATCCCCCGAGTCGAAAGTCTATCTGCTCGGGGCCCGACGCGAGGGGCGCTATCTGGACGGACTCGCTCCGCCGACGTCGCGGCCGGAAGCGCTACCGGTCGTGAGCTAACGCCGCCCGACGATCCGCTCGAGCACGCGGGACGTGGGGACGAACGAGGAGAGCTGGTCGACGTTCTCCCCGGGCGGGGCCGGTTCCTTCCACCGGTTGAGCCAAATCGGCCGGATGCCGCACGCCCGCGCCCCGCGGACGTCGTAGACGAGCGAGTCTCCGACCATCACCGCTCGCTCGGGGCGGCTTCGACCCTCCCGGAGCGCGTGCCGGAAGATCCGCGGATCCGGTTTGGTCGCGTGGGCCGTGTCCGGGGCCACCAGGAAGTCGACGACGCCCTCGAGGCCGATCGCGCGGAGCTTCTCTCGCTGCTCCGCGTGGACCCAGTTCGTCACCACGCCGATGCGCGCGGAGGCGCCTAAACGTTCGATCAACCTTCGGGATCCCGGAACCGCCCGGCGGTGCGCTTCGTGGGACATGCGGTAGCGCGCGGCCCATTCGGCCGCTCTCGCGGCGGAGATCCGCTCGCCGCAGTACATCGCGAGCCTCTCGAAGCGCAGCGCTCGCGCCTCCTCGGGGGGGACGTCCCCCGACATCACCGCCGGGTAGCCGGCATCGAGCAACCGCCCGTACTCCCGGCTAAGTGCGGAGAGAGGGCGACGAGCGAGGACCGGTTCGGCGCCTCGGAGATCGCGGAGCGCCGCGAGGCGGGCGTAGCGATCGTCGAAGAGCGTATCATCCAGATCGAACAGGACGAGCGAGGGGGGGGTTACGTCCTCCACGGGTGGCAGATTCATCGTGCGTGCGGCCAAGCTCTCCGCCCGGCGTTCGGGACGATCGAAAAAAAGCGCGTCTAGGACGGAAGGCGCCAGTTGAGAACTTCGACCAGGACCGCGACGGCGAACCCTATCCCGATGATGATGTAGGGGTGGATTTTGACCGCCTTGGTCTCCTCCATGTCGTAGTATTGGATGAGACCCGCGGCGCTGGAGAAGCCGCGCTGGCTGCTGCTCGACATCAACCGGCCCTATCCGGACGGGAGTATATATCCAACGCTCCGAGGCGAGCGTTCATCGGTACCAGCCGAAGGGGTCGAGCACCGAGTCCTCGACCGACTCCCGCAGCCGACCGAGGACGCTCGGAGCGACCGAGTCCATGCTGCCCGATAGCACGCGCTGCAGGAACCGTTGCGGAGGGGAAAACCGGACCGCCCGATGCGCCGGGACTCCGGTCGCCTGGGCGAGCGCCTCGAGCGCGAGCTCTCGGTCGCCGAGCTCGTCGACGAGCCCGAGATCGCGGGCGCGTTTTCCCGTCCAGAACTCGCCGGTCGCGAGGTTACGGATCTCGTCCACGGGCTTCTTTCGCGCGGTGGCCACCAAGTTGACGAAGAGCTCGTAGTCCTCATGCAGGACGGCCTGGAGCTTGGCGCGCTCCTCGTCCTGAAGCGGGCGCAGCCCTTGGAAGGCGTCTTTGTGTCGGCCCTCGTGCAGGAGCTCGACGGAGATCCCGATCCGACGCAGGAGGTCCTGCACCGCGAGGTGCGGCATGACCACGCCGATCGATCCGACAGCGGACTCGGGGTACGCATAGATCTTCCGGGCTCCCAGCGCGGCCATGTAGGCTCCGGACGCGCCCATCGAGCCGATGCTCGCAATCACCGGCTTGACGGCGTCGAGCCGTTTGACGGCGAGATAGAAGTCCATCGAGGCGATCGACTCTCCGCCTCCGCTTGCGATGTCGAGTAGGAGTCCCTTCACGCTGGGCCGGTCCCGTAGGGTGCGCAGGATGCGTAGGTACGGCTCTACGGAGCGCTCCCGGATCGTGCCGCGGAATTGGATGACTCCCAGTCGCTCGAACATGGTCCTCTGCGGACCGGTGAGCTCGAGAGCCGATATAATGACGCGATGGCCACGGGGATAGCAGATGACCGCGGACCGGACGATGTCGCACGGCGCGGTGCCGGCCTATCCGGAGCGACCGACCATCGATTGGGATCGCCCACCGACGGAGCTTTCCGATCTCGTGGACTGGTTCGAGCGGATCAGCTACGGGCTCGTGATCCTCGAGACATACTCTCTCGACCAGATCCGGTCGGCCGTGGACCGGTTCGAGTCCGCGGTCCGGCACCACACGGAGCACACGACCCTTCCTCCCGTTCGCGGACCGGCCGACCGGCTCGGAATCGTTCTCCGGGCCGACCACCGCTGGTTCTCGCAATCCTTCGATCAGCTGCGCTGGTTCCTTGGGCTGGTCGAGCAGGACGACCACGGGGGGAACCGCCAGGCGCTGGGCCAGTTCGGTCGCCTCGTGACCGAGTCGGTTCGCCGGCACCTCGCGGACGAGCAACAGTACGTCCGCCCGCCGACGGAGAATCCTTAATGGGCGCCCGCCCTCGCCTCGCCCACGATGATGGACGCGCGTCAAGCCGGGGCTGTCTGGGTCGAGAAGTACCGGCCCCACGGTCTCGCGGAGATGGTCGGGCAGGAGGGCATCGTGCCCCTCCTGCGAGCCTACGCCGCGGTGCGGTCCATGCCCCATCTCCTGTTCGCCGGACCCCCCGGGACCGGCAAGACAACCGCCGCGCTCGCGCTGGCCAGGGACCTCTATCACGAAGGGTGGCGCGACAACTTCCTTGAGCTCAACGCGTCCGACGAGCGCGGGATCGATACGGTCCGCACGAAGGTCAAGGAGTACGCCCGCACGGCCTCGCTCGGCGATGTGGGGTTCAAGCTCCTCTTTCTGGACGAGGCCGATAACCTGACCGCCGAAGCCCAGGCTTCGTTGCGGCGCCTCATGGAGCGCTATTCGTCGAGCTGTCGGTTCATACTGTCCTGCAATTACTCCTCCCGGATCATCGATCCGATCCAGTCTCGATGTGCGGTGTTCCGCTTCCGGTCCTACGCGCCCGAGGCGGTCGCGGAGCTCCTCGATCGGATCGCGAAGTTGGAGAAGAAGACCCTCGACCCGGCGGCGCGCGACGCCCTCGTCGCAGCCGCCGCCGGCGACATGCGCCGCGCCGTGAACCTCCTCCAGCTTTCCGCCACCGACACCGATCACGTCACCGAGGCGGCGGTCGAGTCCCATGCCGCCGTTCCGTTGAAGAGCGAGGTCCAAGCATTAGTCGCGACGGCCGCCCGAGGGGACTTCTTCGGCGCCCGCACGCTCCTCATCCGCCTCTTCGCCGACCGGGGGGTGAGCGGGGAGGATATCGTTCGGGCGATCCACAGCTACATCGCGGACATTCCGGATTCCCTCGTCCCTCCCGCGGGAAAGATCGACCTGGTCGAGCACCTCGCGGAGGCCGAGTTCCGCATCGCGCAGGGCGCGAACGACCGGATCCAGCTCGAAGCCGTGCTCGCCCATCTCTCCCGGGGCTCGCGGACGATTCGTTGACCATGGTCGCTCGCCAGCGTCGAGTCTCGGGCAAGCCGCACGTCCTGCGGCGCGCGGTCGCGCGGGGCCGCCTCCGTCTCCGCCCTTCGACGGTGCGTAGGTTGCGCGCGGGCCGGGTCGAGAAGGGCCCGGTCCTCCCGACGGCGGAGGTCGCGGGGCTTCTGGCGATGAAGCGCACCTCCGAACTCCTCCCTCACACCCACATCGTGCCTCTCACGGGGAGCGAGATCGCGATCGCGATCCGGCGCGACGGCGTCGAGGTGACCTCTCGGGCAGAGTCGGTCGGGCCCACCGGTGTCGAGATGGAGGCCCTCGTCGGCGCGACCGTAGCGCTGCTTACGGTCTGGGACATGGTCAAGTACTTGGAGAAGGATGCGCGCGGGCTCTACCCCGCGACGGCTCTCGGGCCGGTCCGCGTCACGGTGAAGCAGAAAGGAGAGTCCGAAGGATCATGACCCCACAGGAAGCACCCAGCGGTGGATCGCGGCACCATCTTGGCGGAGACCGATCGCTACGTTTCGGGGTCCTGTCGGTGTCCGACATGCACACCGAGGAGGACGACCCGTCGGGCCATCTCGCGCGCGACCTCCTCACCGGGGGAGGCCACCAAGTTCTCCACTACAAGCTCGTGGCGAACTCGGTCGCCGATGTCCGAGACGCCCTCGATCCGTGGCTCGCCGACCCTCAGGTCGAAGCGGCGATCACCATCGGTGGAACCGGGGTTAGCTCTCGCGACCGAACGGTGGCGGCGCTGGACGCGATGGGCGGCCAGAAGCTCGAAGGCTTCGGCGAGCTCTACCGCAATCTGAGCTTCCAGGAGGTGGGGGCGCTCGCGCTCATGAGCCGGGCTTCGCTCTACGTCATCCACGGCAAGCCGGTCTTCGCGCTGCCAGGCTCGGAGCGCGCGGTCCGGACGGCCACCGAACGGCTGATCCTTCCGGCGGCCCAACACCTCGTCGAGGAGCTCGAGCGCTGAGGACAGGCACTAGGCCGAGTCGCGGCGCATCGACAGCGCCCCGAGCGCCGGCGGGCCGGGGTCGAGAATCTGCGGCGGGAGCCCTTGCAACGCGCAGAAGTCGTTCCACGCGCGATTGGCATCGACGTGGTGGGCGAGGAGCACTCCCCGCTCGCTCAGCGCCTCCCACGCGCCCTTGATTTCGAAGCGCGCGCGCGTCGTGTCGGGCCCGTTGTCGTAGAAGAAGAGGTCGATCCCCGCAGCGTTCCCGAGGATCGACCGGAAGCGTTGCTCGGTGTTCCCGAGCACCAGGGTCCAGCGGCCCCGGAACGACGGCGGTACGAACTGGCCGACCCCGACGTTGTCCACCCCTTCGGCCCTCCCCGCAGGGGTGCCGGGGCCGAGGGAAGTGAGTTCCCCGTAGTGGTTCGCTTCCATTCCCGCGAGGATCCAGGTGGTCGAGTACCCCGGTCGGACGCCGGTCTCGACGACCCGGGCCGGTCGTAGCGCCCGGACGAGAAGATAGAACAGGGGGCCCTGCGGCAGCTCTCGAACGAACGCGAGACCCGCTCCCCGCGCGAGCAACTGATCCGCAATCCCGTCCGCCTGGAGCTCGCGTCGGTAGCTCCGCAGCCGATCCCGGTCGCAGTCGGTTAGACGGGCCAGGCGATCGAGGCTCGCTTGTCGGGTGAGGAGCATGCGCTGGCGCAGGGCCTTCAGCGCGGCAGGACGTAGGACAGGGGGAAGCCGATTGCTCCGAGGTCCGACCGCGTTCGCGCCTCGGGTCAGGGGGTTCGAGGCCTCCGGGTCTACCCGGGCGGACGCCGGATCGGCCATGCCCAGGATACGGCCTGCCCGTACTAAGGCTTGTCATGCCCCGGGCGAACCCTCGGCGGTGCATGTTCCGAAGTGGTGCCGAGTTCCGCCAATCGTTTAATAAGCCCCTGTTCTCGATTACCCACGGAGTCCGACGATGGTGGTCCAAGAGATCGATGGGGCACACTTTGACGGGTTCGCCCAAGGGAACGGCGCGGCGGTAATCGACATTTGGGCCCCGTGGTGCGGGCCCTGCCGGATGGTCTCCCCGGTCGTCGACCGATTGAGCGAGAAGTACAAGGGCAAGGTTTCGTTCGGCAAGATGAACTCCGACGACAACGGAGACAAGGCGGGCGCGCTCGGCATCATGAGCATCCCGACGCTCCTCTTCTACAAGCAAGGAAAGCTCGTCGACCGCATGGTCGGTGCCTACCCCGAAGAGGTCATCGACGAGCACATCCGCCGCTTGCTCTGACTCCCCCGCGCAGGGCGCGGACCCGGGGGCGTCCCCGGCCCGAACGAGATCGCTCGCCAGGTTCGTGCGCCGGAGGGACATTGAGCACTTCCGACCCCGACCCGCAACTCCAGCGCTATTCGTTTCAGCGCAAGCTGGATGAGATCTCCGCGGCCAAGGGCCGCGCGACGGAGCTGATCTCGCTCTACGTCCCGCCGGGTAAGCAGATCGCCGACGTCATCGGATACCTGCGGAACGAATACGCCCAGAGCTCGAACATCAAGAGCCGGACGACGCGCAAGAACGTGATGTGGGCGATCGAATCGCTGATGGGCCGCGTGCGGGCCTACAAGGCGCCGCCGGCGAACGGGGTGGCCTTCTTCGTGGGCTCGAAGGCCGTCGGCGCGGACCGTTCGGAGCCGGTGACGTTCATCGTGGAGCCGCCGGAGCCGCTGAACACGTACCTCTACCGATGCGATTCCACGTTCTTCCTGGAGCCGCTCCTCTCGATGGCTCACGAGCCCGAGCTCTGGGGCTTGATCGTGATGGACCGCGCTGAGGTGACCCTCGGCTTCCTGCGCGGGAAACGGGTGGAGGCGCTGCGGAACCGCAACTCCCTTGTTCCGAGCAAGCACGGACGTGGCGGTCAGTCCGCGCACCGTTTCGAGCGCATGATCGAGCACGCCGCCCACGAGTTCTTCGTGAAGATCGGCGAGATGGCCGGCGAGCTGTTCCTCCCCAAGGTCGATAGCCTGAAGGGGATCCTGCTCGGCGGGCCGGGCGCCACGAAGGAATACTTCTACAAGGAGGGGTTCCTCGATTTTCGCCTCCAGCAGAAGGTCGTTCAGCCGCTCTTCGACACCGGTTACACGGACGATTACGGCCTCCGCGAGCTCGTCGAGAAGGCATCCTCCGTCCTCCATGGCCTCGAAATCACCGAAGAGAAGCGAATCATCCAGCGCCTGCTCTCCGAGATCCGCAAGGGCGATACCGGCCTCGCCGCCTACGGTCCGGCCAACGTGGAGCGCGCGCTCGAGGCGCGCGCGATCGACCTGCTCCTGGTGAGCGAGGGAATTCGTCGCCGACGCGTGACGTTCACCTGCTCGGCCTGTTCCGCGTCGTTCGAACGCGTGCTGAACGACTCCGAAGTGGAAGCGGTCCTCGAGGCCCCGTGCCCGAGCTGCGGCCAACGGCAGGTCCACGAAGCCGCGAGCGAGGACTACGTGGAAGGGCTGTTCTCGCGCGTGGCCGCCGCCGGGGGGTCCGTGCGTCTGATCTCGACCGAGAGCGAGGAGGGGGAGATGCTGAGCAAGGCATTCGGTGGGATCGCCGCGCTGTTACGCTACCCTCTCGGCCGCACGAGCGAGCCCCTCCTCGCGCGCCGAAGCCCGGCCGGAACCCCGGCGGCTACCAAAGCTGACTGAGGGGATCGTCCTCCGCGCTCGGCTCCGGGGGACCGCCGTTCTTCGGAGTGGCGGGAGCGGAAGCCCGCCTCGAACTGGAAACCGTGGTCGATCCGGGCGGATACAGGGCCGCGTTCGGATACGGAGGAGGAGGGAGTTGTCGACGGCGCGCGACCAGGACGGCCGCGATCAGCGCGGCGACCACGAGCCCCGCTCCGACGGGGAGGTACGTCCCCACCGACGCGGGGAGACCCAGGGGGCCCGGGCCGACGAGGCTGGTCGCGGAGCAGGTCGCCGCGGAGGAGCTCAGGCAGCTTGCGTATTCGTTGTAGGTCGGCGGCGACATCGAGCGGCCCGTGACCGTCTGGTTGGAGAGCGAGTCGTTCGCATTGTCATTGTAAGGGTCGCGGACCCCCGTCGCGAAGGACATCGTAGCCGATTGCACGAGCACCGGCGACGTCCCGGT
>JAKAZU010000111.1 GCA_021826525.1 Thermoplasmata archaeon | reverse complement strand
CACCGTTCGGTCGCGTTCGCTCGTCCCCTCGTACGGCCCGCTAGCGGGGATTCGAGTCCTGGACTCCGCCCGGTTCGTCGCCGGGCCCTGGGCCTCGACGCATCTGGGAGAGTTCGGTGCCGAGGTGATCCATGTGGAAGGCCCCCCTTTCCACGCTCCGTACTCCGATCCCACCCGAACGCTGGTCCCGATGCTCCCCCCCGGACGGCCCGTGGAGGAGCAGGTCTCCGAGTCGTGGGTGCAGTACTCGCGCAACAAGCTCTCCCTCGGCCTCGATCTCCGTCGACCGGCGGGCCGGCGGGTCTTCCTGGACCTCCTCCGCCGCGCGGACATCTGGATCGAGTCCTCTCGGCCCGGTACCTACGAGAAGCTCGGACTGTCCGATCGCACGGTCCGCCGGGTCAATCCACGTCTGACCATTGTCCACGTCTCCGGATTCGGCCGGACCGGCGACCGAGAGCGGGTGGCGGCCCCGTCCTACGATCTCACGGCCCAGGCCTTCAGCGGTTACCTCTCGCTCCAAGGCGAGCCCGATCCCGCCCCACCGATGCGGGCGGGGACCGCGCTGAACGATACGTTGACGGGCCTCGGCGCGGCGGGCGCCGCGCTCATGGGGTACATCCAAGCTCAGAGGACCGGACGAGGCCAGTCGATCGACGTGGCGCAGTACGAGATCGCCTTCACCCTCCTGGAGAACCTCGCGCTCGATTACTTCGCCCGCGGGGTGGTCCGGGGCCGGCACGGATCGGCTCATGCGCGCCTACATCCGTACGATGTCCATCGAGCGAGGGACGGGTGGGTCGTCGTCGCCGCTCCGAACACCGACGCCTACCTGCGCCTCAAGCGGATGATCGGGTTTACCGACTCCCGCTACGATGACACGGGCTATCGCACCGCGCATCGGGGACCGGTGGACCGGGCGATCGCGAGATTCTGCCGAACGAGGACGCGCGCCCAACTCGAGGCCCTCGGCCGCCGATACGACCTCGCGCTGACCCGGGTGTACGACATCGCCGACATCGCGCAGGACCCGCACTTCCGGGCGCGGGAGATGTTGCTCGACTGGGAGGATCCCGTCGCAGGCCCCGTTCGTGGGTCCGGGATTGCGCCCAAGTTCAGTGACACTCCGGGAGCGGTGTGGCGCGGAGCGCCGTGGTTGGGCCAGGACAACGATCGGGTCCTGACCCGGGGTCTCGGCTACCCCCGGTCCCGTGTCGATCGGCTCGTGCGAGCGGGGATCGTGGGCGCCGAGGCACCCCGTCGCCCCCGGTCGCTCCCGCGCACGTCGAGGAGATCGCCTCGATGACGGTCCGACTTCCTGCGCTGCCGACCGAACCGTTGGCCGACGAGATCGCCGAGGTGGCCCAACGGCTTCGCCTCGCCGAGCGGTATCGCGAGCTCGACCGGGTCCCCGAGTTCCCCCGGGCGGAGTTCCGCGCGCTGGGAGAAGCGCGGCTCCTCGGCCTCCATGTCGCGCCGGCGCTCGGAGGGCGGGGCCTTTCGCTGCCCCGCGTCGCGGCGACGCTGTTCCATCTCGCGTACCGCGGAGGGACGGTCTTCGCCAAGCTCTCCCTGCAGCCGGAGTTCTCGAGCATCATCGCCGAGCACGGTTCGCCGGAGCTGGTCCACCGGTATTTCCGCCCCCTGGTGCGGGGCGAGGTCCTGGTCGCCAACCAGCTGACGGAACCCGACGCCGGCGCCGATGCCGGCGCCATCGCGCTGCGTCTCGAGCGAAGCGGAGAGGAGTACGTTCTCCACGGGACGAAGAGCGAGGCGGCGTTCGCGCAGGACGCCGATGCCGCGATCGTCTACGGGAGGGTGGGCGACGGCCCGGGCCTCACCGCCCTCGTGGTCCCCCAGGACCTCCCGGGGATCCGCCGAACCGTGATTCCCGATCTCGGAGAGCGCTGGATGCGTCGCGGCACGGTCACCTACGAAGCGACCCGTGTGCCTGTGTCGATGCGGATCGGGGAGGAAGGTCGAGCCTTCGACTACGTCCGCCCGGAGCTCACACGCGAGCGGGCGCTCCTCGCCGCGATCTATCTCGGGGTCGCGCGGGCCTCCTGGGAGGAGACGGTGCGCTACGCGGACGAGCGGAGCGTCTTCGGCGGCCCGCTCGCTCGCAACGAGGCCGTCTCCTTCCCGCTGGTCGAGGACTGGGCCGGAGCCGAGGCGTCCTATCTCTACGCCCTGAGGACCTTGGAGCGCTTCGAAGCCGGCGAACGGGTGGAAGCCGAGGCGGCGCTCGCCAAGTGGATGAGCACGGAGATCGCTCTGCGTACGATCGACCACGCGATCCAGTTCCACGGAGGGAGGGGATACTCGGAGACCCTCGCCCACGGCCAGCGCTGGCGCGATGTACGCAGCGGACCGATCGCCCACGGTCCATCGGAGGTCCTCCACCTGGTCGCGGCGCGACGGATCTGGAAGGCCCCGCGCGAGCGGGTCTGACCTCGGCGGTGTTTTCGGCATGGCTTAAGCACGGTGCGCGCTAGTACGTCTCCCGATGCACCGGACCGTCGCGCGAGGCTCGAGAGAGGCACGCACGCTTCGTCGCCGGATCGGACCCGCGCTCGCGATCGCCGTGCTCCTCGCGAGCCCGCTTGCCGCCGGGCTCGTCGAGGGACGCGGGTTCTCGGCGCTCGCGGGCGGGCCGGGCGGGGCCGTGCCGCTGCCCTCGGCCCTGGTCAACGAGACGTACATCCCGACCAGTTACTCCGAAGCGGGATACCGGCTCGCGGGCGCGGTGGCCACCGATCGTGTGCTTCCCGCCGAGTTGCCCGTCGTGGTGACCCTCGGA
>JAKAZU010000110.1 GCA_021826525.1 Thermoplasmata archaeon | reverse complement strand
GAGCGGCGTGATCCATTCCCTCGCGGTCATCGACGGTCAGGTCGAGACCCGGATCGCACCCGGTGGCTCGGTCCTCGCGTACCGTTCGCCGCGGCGCGCCCGGTTCATTCGCTTCGGGGCGACCAATCTCTCGCGCCTGCGCGGCAAGGGGATCCTACCGTGGGCCGAGGCCCCCGAGGAGAAGGAGGGACCGAACGGTGCCGATGTTCCGCCCCCAGCGTAAGCCGGCACCGGGAGCCACGGCCCGCCTCGGTGACACACCCACCGTGATCACGCGCAATGCGCTCGACAGCGCGCTCGCCGCCGCCGGTTCTTCCTACCCCAACGAGTTCGGGGGGATGCTGCGGGCCGATCCTCCCGGGGTGATCTCCGAGCTCTTGCTTCTCCCGGGAACGACGGCGGGTCGCCGACACGCGAACTTCCAGTTCTGGATGCTCCCGGTCGATCTCGCGATCGTCGGAACCGTCCATTCGCATCCCTCCGGCGCCCTGCACCCGTCGGACGCCGACCTCAACCTGTTTCGGACCTGGGGGCGCCGGCACATCATCCTCGGCTACCCGTACGACAGCGGATGCTGGAGAGCGTACGACAGCAACGGCCGGGAGACCAAGCTCACGGTCCAAGGCCACGACACGATCGGGATGCGGCCGCGCCCCATCAAGCCGGTCCACCGGCCCGTGGCGCAGGACGACCCCGATCGGTGGCGGCCGCCCTAGCCGGCCTATTCCCGCACGGGGATCGTGGGGATCGGGAGCCGGTCCGGGTAGCGGTTCGGGTCCTCGATCGAACGGCCCGGCCGGTTCGCCGGGCTGTACAGGCCGTGCATCTTCGCGATGAGCTCGAGGAACCCGATGAACCCGCGGAACGCCGACCGATACGCCGTGGTGTGCGCCCCTTCCCAATCGAAGAACTCCGTGAGAAGGCCCTTCGACTGGCGGATGCCGTGGGTGAGCGCGCGCTTGAGCAGCTCCTCCTGGACGTCGGAGAGCATATCGCGCTGGAACCAGTCCCGGGACTTCAGGTGGCCGAGGGGTACGAAGAACATCGGCACCAGGAGCGCCTTGAAATCCCAGAGGTCGTCGATCAGGTCGATCGTCTTCAAGACGTCGTCCTCGGTCTCCTGAGGGAGCCCAACGATGAACGTGCACGCCGGATAGACGTGGTTGTCGTTCAGCAGGCCCGCCGCCTGGACCACGAGCTCGGGCCACTGGGAGGCCTTGAACGGGGCGACCTTGCCGGGCATGGCGGCGGTGATCATGTGCGGAGAGCCGGTCTCGACCCCGATCTCGACGCCCCACCACTTCTGCTTATCGTCGATGAGCACTTCGGCGCACTTCGGCAGGAGCTTCGGCTTGGTCATCAGCGAGGCGATGGCGACGTGGCTCCACCCGACCTGCTCGTAGTAGCGCTTCGCAAGCTGGAGCAGCGGGATCAGCTTCTCCTCGCGGGGCATCACGTTCGGGCTGCCGTAGAAGAAGACGTCGTCCGAGTGCAGGATCCCCTTGCGGTTGTTGACCTTGGCGTTGACCCGAAGCTCCTCCTCGATCTTGTCGAGCCCGTACCACCGAGTGGGTCGCGTGGTCACCGAGCAGAACGAGCACCCACGGCAGCAGCCGCGGCCGATCTCGACGAGCCCGTTGACGCTGGCGTACTTGATCGTGGAGATCTGCTCGACCTTCGGCGCCTCCTTCGGGGTCATGATGACGTGGGGGGGCAGGTACTCATCGGCGAGCGCCTTCCGGACGATCTCCTTGACGTAGATGTCCCCCTCGCCCTCGACGACCGAGTCGATGCCACCGAAGGAGTCGACGAACTCCTGGATCCAAGGGAGCTTCATCCGCGTGGGCGGGGCGATCTGCCAGGCGCACGGTCCGCCGGCGATGATCTTCATGCCCTGCTTGCGGGCCTCGACGACCGCGGGCTGGGTCATCATCCGCTTGAAGTTGACGCAGTTGAGCGGGTCGCGGTGCATGACCCCGCCGAAGGTCGACGCCGGAGGGTTCAGCCCGAAGTAGTCGTGTCCCGAGATGAGGAGCACCTTCGCCGAGCCCGGCATGTAGCGGTCAAGGTGGGAGGGGTGGACGATGCGGGCGTCGAACCCGCCGTCGATGAGCGCCGCCTCGATCTTGCGCATCCCGTACGGCGCGGCCACCGGGAAGCCGTTCTCATCGACCGGCATGTCCGGATAGAACAGCCGCTTGTACACTCGCTCCGGAAGGACGTAAGCCGGAGTGGTGGTCCCGAAGCCGAGGAACTCCTTCCCATTGTGATTGCTCATCATCGTCCAGTCGCAGGTGATGACCACTTCCGGCATTCGTACTACTCCTAGCTCGCCGATCCGATGGATACCACGAAAGCGGAGGCTCTTATTGGTTGCGTCGAGCCGGGCGCGACAATTCGGGCACCGTGGGCCCCGCCGAGGTCCGATTCCTCACTCGAAGGTGTTGTCCTCGTCATCGCGCGGGAGGACCCCGTCGAGCGATTCCGCCCCCTCGTCCGGGGCCTCGTCCGCCTCCCCGCCCATCTCCCGGAAGGCGGGGTCCCCCTGGATCAGGTGGATCCGGACGCAATCGCGATGGGCGGGCCGCCCGTTCCAGGCGCTGGTCTCGGCGGGCAGGCCCAACGGCTCCCGACACAGGCAGCAGATCTCCGGTGGGGCGACGATCCACTCGGTGCGGCGCGGCATCGACATCGGGCGTACCCCCAACGTCGCGCCGGTGGATGTATCTTTCCGCGCGAAGGTGGCCGGCCCTTCCGTCCTCGCTCGGACGCGAGGCGTTCGTGGGGGAGGCGCCGGGCGGGCCGAG
>JAKAZU010000109.1 GCA_021826525.1 Thermoplasmata archaeon | reverse complement strand
GACGTCCCGCATGTAGCCGTATCCGCCCCAGATCTGGATCGCCTCGAGCGCGGCACGCGTCGACGCCTCGCTCGCGAACGTCAGCGCCGCCGCGCTCGCGCGGGCCGAGCGCTTGTCGCGCGTCACCGCCGCCAACGCCTCGTAGAGGAGCTGACGCGAGGCCTCCAGGTCCATCCACATGTTCGCGATCTTCGCCGCGATGAGCTCGAAGTGGCCGATCTTCTGGCCGAACTGCTCGCGCTGTCGTGCGTACTCGAGCGAGCGCTCGAGGCACTCCGCCGTGATTCCCACGGAGATCCCGGCGAGGACGGCCCGCTCCACGTTGAGGCCCCCCATCATGATCCGCACCCCCTCGTTCTCCGGGCCGACGAGGTTCGCGGCCGGGATCTCGCAGTCCTGGAACGCGAGCTCTCCGGTGGGCGAGCCCCGCATTCCCATCTTATCGAGACTGCGAGCGACCACGAAGCCGGGCGCGGAACGTGGAACGATGAACGCGCTGATCCCGTGCGGTCCCTTCTCCGGGTCGGTCTTCGCGTAGACGAGCAGCGTGTCGGCCACGGGGCCGTTGGTGATGAACTGCTTCGAGCCGTTCAACACGTACCGATCCCCTTGGCGGACGGCGACGGTCCGCAGCGCGACCGCGTCCGAGCCCGCACCGGGTTCGGTGAGAGCGAGCGCCCCGATGTGCTCCCCGCGGACCTGCGGGGGCAGGAAGGTGCTGCGCTGGGCGTCGGAGCCGTTGCGCGCGAGGTTGTCACAGAACAGGTTGGAGTGGGCTCCCACGCTCAGCGCGAGGGCCGGGCTCACCCGGGCGATCTCTTCCAGGATCAGCGCCTGGCACCGGTAGGAGAGTCCGAGGCCGCCGTACTCGGCGGGCACGGAGACACCGAGGAACCCGGCATCGCCGAGGCGGCGGAAGACGTCCCGAGGAAAGTAGTCCTCCCGGTCCATCTTGTCCGCGATCGGCGCGATCTCTTTGCGGGCGAACCGCCGGATCGCCTCCTGCAGATCCCGCTCCTCGTCCGAGAGGCTGAGGTCCATGCCGGGGAGACGCCGCAGCGGAGATAACGGTTGACGAAGGGTCGGGATCCCCTCACGTCGCCCGGCGCTGGAGCCCGAGGTGCAGGTGCCACTCCGGGCGCGGGTCGGGATGATCGGATCGGTAGTGGGCTCCGCGGCTTTCGGTGCGGGTGAGCGCCGCCCGGGCGATGAGGTAGGCGGTCAGAGCGGCGTGGGAGAGGTGGCTCGGGAACGCCTCGGTCCGACGCTCGGCCGACGCGCCGATCCGCCCGAACTCCCGCATGGCGCTCTCGAGACCGACGGCCTCACGGATGATTCCGACCCGTTCCCACAGGAGCTCCTGTACCTCCTCGAACGTGCCTTCCTCCTGGGGTCCGGCGGGGGGTACCGGCCAATCGATGGCGAGTGTCCTCCGGGTACGGAGCGGCTTGCCGGCGCGCGGCTTCGCAAGCGTCCGCGCAACGCGTTCGCCGAAGACGAGTCCCTCGATCAGCGAATTGCTCCCGAGGCGGTTGGCGCCATGCACGCCCGTGGAGGCGACCTCCCCGCAGGCGTAGACGGAGGGGAGCGTCGTCCGGCCGTCGAGATCGGTCCGCACGCCGCCGATCATGTAGTGCGCGACCGGCGCGACGGGGATGCGATCGCGGGACGGATCGATGCCGTAGGCCGCGAGGAAGTGGCAGATCGAAGGGAAGCGGGCGAACAAGCGGTCCCGAGGAGTGGCGGTCGCGTCGAGGTACACGCACGGGTGACCGGAGCGTTGGATCTCCCGGTCGATCGCGCGGCTGACCACATCACGTGGGGCGAGTTCCGCGTCACGGTGCTCGGAGACGAGGAACCGCTCGCCGTCGGCGTTGACCAGGGAGGCGCCCTCGCCCCGCAGAGCCTCCGAGATGAGATAGCGGGGAGCCCCGCGACGGTAGAACGCCGTGGGATGGAACTGGATGAACTCCATATCGGCCACGAGCGCGCCGGCCCGGAAGGCGATGGCCACGCCCTCTCCGGTCGCGATCGAGGGGTTCGAGCTCTGCCGGTAGAGGCTCCCCGCCCCGCCGGTCGCGAGGACCACCGGCCGCGCGTCGAGCCGGTCGACCCCGCGACCGTCCGGGTCGGAAAGCGTGGCCACGACCCGGCGCGTGGCCGACGGGCGCAACTCCCGCAGTACCGTACGTTCTCGGGTCTCGATGCCCATCTCGAGGACGCGTCGTTTGAGGGTCTCTTCGATGGATAGCCCGGTCGCGTCGCCTCCGGCGTGGAGGATGCGCCGCCGAGAATGAGCGGCCTCCTGGCCGAGTGCGATCTCCCCGTGGACCGTGTCGAAAGGAACCCCCAGCCGCACGAGATCGGCAATCCGTTCGGGGGCGTCGTGCGCGAGCAGCCGGGCCGCCGGTCGGTCGACGAGACCCGCTCCGGCGCGGACGGTGTCGGCGAAGTGGAGATCGATGGAGTCGTCCGATCCGATCGCCGCGGCGATGCCGCCCTGGGCATACCGGGTGTTCGACTCCTCGAGTCGCGCCTTGGTGACGAGGGTCGGCTTCAGGCCGAGTTCGTGGCACCGGAGTGCTACGTAGAGGCCCGCGATCCCGCTGCCGACGATGAGGGGCCGCCGGGCCAGATCGACCACGACCTCCCGACCGAGATCCGGGACATAGCGCCTTGCTTCGGCCGATCCCCCATCGTTCTCTCATAGGGTCGGGGGGTGGGAGGACCATGGGACCGGACGCCGACCCCCTCGACCCGACCGGGGAGTGGGCACGCGCCGTGCGGGTCGAGGAGGATGCGCTCCTCGAGGGCGAGCTCGCCCCCC
>JAKAZU010000019.1 GCA_021826525.1 Thermoplasmata archaeon | reverse complement strand
CGATCCCGGTCCAGAGCGCCCCGCTCATCACGTGGACGTAGTCGAGGAACACGAACTGGTCCAGAAGAAGGGCGACGACGAGCGCACCCACCGGCACGAGGACGAGCGGATAGGCCCGCCACGTCAGGATCGCGGGAGGGGTCCCGGATGCCACTGGGGGAGGACCGGGAAGCTCGTGGGTCAGGCCCGAGCCCGTGGCGATTGCCATCGAGGGGGCCCTGTTCAGTATCGAGACAAGACCCTCGAGTTCGTACTCGGCGCCCTCCAGAAGACCGACCCGAATCATCCCAAAAATTATCTAGCCCTCGACACTCCGCGATTGCGTGAGCGGCTCCACGAGCCCTCCCGAGGAGTCCGGTTCGGAACTCGCGCGGTGGCGTCGGCGGGGGGCGATCTTCCTGTTCCTGGGGGTGATCGCCCTCGTGTTTGGAGCCACCGCCGGGGAGGAGTTCTCGAGCAGCCCCATCTTCGCCGTCGATGACCTGGTCGTGCTCGTCATCGCGGTTGTGCTGATCGCGCTCTGGACCACGCGGCTCCGCGGGTTATCCACCATCCGTCAGCTCGAGACTGCGGCCAACGTAACGGTCGTCCTGCTGGTCGTCGCGCTGGCGGCGAAAATCTTCGGGGCGCTCGTCGAGCGGAACAGCCCCGACGACTTTGGAGACGAGATTCCTGCGATCTACATTCTGCTGGTGGCCATCGGCAGCCGATTCGTGTAAACGCTTCGCTTCTGGCCGACCAGCCTTCGGCCGGCCTCGTGCGAGGACGAGGTCCACCAAGGGGTCTGGGAATGCACCTGTTTCGGCTCGATAACGTTACAGAACCGTGCGTTCGTTCGCCCGTTCGTTCGTCCGGCTGAATCCCCAACTCCCCCGCAGGGGCGGTTGAAGCCTGCACAGCACGGTTAGACACCCTACCGCGACCGGCCAGAGACACCGAGCGAACGAACGCTGAACGCAAGAGAGAGGGGTACCTCCCTACCCTCGCTGTCGGCTCGATACCCCCTTCGACGCGCGCGACGACTTTCGGCAGATCGAGGAGGTCTCGTAACTCCTCATCGAGAAGGCGGGACGGTTACGATCACGACCTTCCCACGGAGCTTCCCCCACCCCGGGATTGCCGAGGTTCTCTCGTTGGCTGTCTCCCTCCGCGCCGTTCTCGTCGCTTCTCGAACCATGCCGAACTGCCCCCATAAGGACGGGCGAAGGCGCAGTAGGGGCACCCCGCGGGCGACGCGTCAGTATGTGACGCCCGAGCCCAGGGCGGTCGTGCGTCCGCAGCCAAATCGTGCGACTGAGCCCACCGCGAGCGAGGAGGCTCCTCGGGTCCGTACCGCCTTCGTCCGGATCCGGCGCTACGGCCTCAGCCGGCCAACGCGCTGCTGAACCAGGCGCGCGTCGGTGCGTCCACGTCCTGCTGCCAGAAGAGCGCATTGAGCTCTCCGCGGTGCTGGAGTTCTTCCTCGACCATGTGCCAGATGATCGTGCGAAGGTTCATCCGCATCTCGAACGGCGTGCCATCGCCCTGAGTGCCGCGGACGACGAACCTCCGATTCAAGCGGGCCGGAGTCAAGGACCTCGCGAGGCGACGACTCGACCGAGCGATCCGACGATCCTGACGTCGCAACTCGCCGTCGCTCAGCGACCCCTTGATCTCGTGATGTGACTCCTGCCGTCCGTTGATGACGCTGTCAAACCACCATGCGTTGTTATCGAGGATGTGGAGGAAGATGTCCTGCATCGACGGAAACGACGCGCCCCGGTCGCGAAGGCGCTCCTTCCGGGGTAGCCGAAGCAGAGCGTCGAGGTAGTCCCGCCGGGTGTCGACCAACCAATCGATCCACGCCCGCGCCAACTGGGTCTCGTCCACCTTCGTGGTCTTCGGCGCCATGGTCTCACTCCTTCGGGAAGTGGGAGATCTCCCAGAGATTCCCTTCCGGGTCTTCGAAGAACGCGAACCGCTGACCGCTGGGACGAGTGGCGGGGGGCTGCAGGAACTTGACTCCCTTCGCCCGCAGCGTTTCGTACTCCCGGTCCGCGTCCTCCACAAACACTGCGATGTAATTGCGCACCAGCGGACTTTCGTCCGCCCGGATCCGCTCGGGCGGGAGCTCCTTCGCCAATCCCTGGGCCCCGATAATCGCCAACACCGGAGACCCCTTCTGGGAAAACGACAGGTACGCCTCCTCGTCGTCCATCATCTGGACCTTGAGGCCGACCTTGTCCCGGTAGAACTCGGCGCACTTCTTGACATCGCGCACGGTGAGGGCGAGAGCGTTCACATGGTCGATCATCGGGCACGGCTACCGGCGCTCGCCAGTTAAAGGGTACTTCCGGGGTTGTCGGGCGTGGAGTCCAAGTATTAGTTCCGTGCCCAAGCGAGAGGGCGGGGGAGCCGCCCTGGAGTGGAACGAGGGGGTCCCGGGGGAGGGTGATAGATTCCCACTCGCGCCCTTCCATCACGACCGCGCCAATGGGCAATCCCCTCATCCGGCCCATCTCCTCGGGGATCCCCGAAGATTCCGGAAGACCCAATTAGAGTTGTGAGGAGGAGAGCTGCTAGGTGGGCAAGATAGGAGCACTCGCGTCGCGGCCCTAGGGCGGGCGGGTCCGCCATTAGAAACCGAACCCCGGATGTCCGTCGTAAGTGCGGGCCTCGGCATCAAGTCCGCAGAGCGGACAGTCCTTCGTGACGCGCGGTAGGTCTCCGCGAGAGAGCTACCGAAGAACCATGTCCCGAAGGGGGTCGTTGCGTCTTCCGGACAACACCCCTCTCGGTGGCCCTGCTACGCTGATACGATCACTTTGCGGGAGAATCCCGGATCCGGCCCACATCGTGCCCCCAATCGATCCAACTGAGGACCGGGGCGTCGACATCGATTTGCCAGAGGAGGGCGTTGAGCTCCCCGCGGTGCTGGAGTTCCTCCTCAACCAAGTGCCAAAGCACCTCGCGGATCGGGATGTTACAATCGTGGGGTGAGCCCCTTCCCTCCTCCCGGAAAACCGTGCGATCGAGGTCGGCCTCGGTCAGTTCCGCCATGATCCTCTGGATTTGAGTCTGGATGTACGTCTCGTCCGTCCTGAGAGCCGCGATACTAGGGGGAGCGTCTGGATCCCCTGGCTGCGGTGGGAACTCGAACTTCGCGCAGCTCTTCATCCAGAAGTACAGGGCACCCTGAGAGTGCGCGAAAATGTCGAGGAGAGTGGGGTGGGACGCACCCCGGTCGCGTGCGAGCTCCTCGACGGGCAGCTTCGCGAGGGTCTCGAGGTAACCGCGGCGCGCGGCGGCCAGGTACGCGAACCAACTCCGGATCGACTCGAGCTCCGAGGTCATCGGTGGTCCCGGCGGACCCACGTTCACGCGGACTCCTTGATCAGGGCGCCGTAGGACGACTTTCGAGTGATCTTGCCGTTCTCGAGTTCGAAGATGTTGCAAAACTGAACGTTGAACTTCCGACCGTCCTTCTTCGTGACGTGAGCTACGCCCTCAACCACCACGACGTTTCCCGCTTCGATGACTCGATGGATGTCGTCCCGAAGATCATCGTCGCCGTAGTTCTGAACAAACGCGGCCTTCCCCCTTGTCCGCGCTCCACCGGGTGGAACTCCGTCGGCCCACTCGATCCATTCAAAGTCGTCGGCGAGGAACTCGGCGGCCTTCGCGGGCGCCGCCCCCATGTGAGCTTCGACCAGCTGCGTATTCGAGCTCATGTCGAGCCGTGAGGCGAAGAGGGTACATAGCCCCGCGTCGGTCGATGGCAAAGCTTCTCCGAAGTTTGGGCCCGGGCGTTGCTGACCCGTGGACCCACCCGAGGACCCATTTGATTCGAGATGCGAATTCCGCCCTTCCCCCCAGCCCCAGGGTCGAGCACCCGACGAGGAGGGGCCCTAGATGCCTGTCCGAACTTTCTGCGGCAACACGAATGGGCGGTCCCGAAGCGGTGAGCCGCCCGGGAACGGCTACTGGACCGGCGTCGGAGGCGAGCGGAGCACGAACTCGTTTCCATCGGGGTCGGCGATTACCGATAACGTGGTGGTGAATCCGGGACGGCGGATCGTGTGGGGAGGATCCGTGATGGTTCCCCCTCGTCGGGCGATCTCCACACAGGCCGCGACGGGGTCCGGGTGGGAGAACACGATCCCTGAGACGGTCCCCGGTTCGCGTCCCCCCTCCTCAGGGTCGTACACGTGCATTCGAAGGGTGGTGCGGACGCCGGGGATCGCGAACACCGCCCAGCCCGCGGTCCCGTCGAAATGGAGTTCCTTGAGCCCGAGCACCTCGCCGTAGAACTTTCGCGCCTGGTGGATGTCGCGCACGTGGACGGTCACCGCTTCGAGCCCTTCGACCGTAGCGTCCATGTGCGACTCGTGAGGGTACTGGCGTATAACTAGGGTCGCGTGCTCGGCGGAGTCGACGCCGCCGAGGGCCGATGCAGGTCCGCGGCGTCGGAACGGAGGTCCGGGGCGGGAAGGGCGCAGGCCCGGATCGCGCAAGTTCGACCGCGAGCGAGGCGCCCGACGACATCCGCTCTCCCTCGATCGATCGGCGACGGCTTCCGGCGAGGCTCGAGCGACGTACGATCGTGCGCCGAGACTGCCGGCGCCCTGCCGGGCGATTTCCCCGTCCGGAAGCCGGCGGACGGTGCGGGAAGCCGGGAACGGTCCATGGGCCGGCAACGCACGTCGGTGGGCGTTCCCGCGCATGCCCCCCCGGGACATAGCTACCCGAAGCCGGCGAAGGCGGGCGGCCCGTCCATTGGACAGCACTCGGTCCATGATGTCATCGAGCCGAGGGAAGCGGCCGCCAGTGGGAAAGGGGGATGACGTTCTGCCCAAGTACGAGGAGAGCGACGAGAAGCCCGGCGACTCAGAGCGGCCGTTGGGAAGAGCTCGGGCGGTGCCGTCCTCGAACATCTCAGGGACGACGGCGGTGAGGTTGTAGCCGAAGCGCTTCGTCAGAATCTCGTGGACCGGAGCCCCCGGGGCCCGGGACCGACCGGCTCCGAGAGGTCCTCCGCGGAGTTTCGATTCAACCAGTCCTTCCCTGGAGGCTTAGGCTTCGATTCACACGGGCGGCCCGGGCCGGTTCAAATTCAAAGCCTTCGTTCGGTGCGTTCGTTCGCCCGTTCGTTCGTTCGTTCGGCGCGTTCGTTCGCCCGTTCGTTCGTTCGGTGCGTGCGTTCGGGGGGTCGTGCGGTGGTATCGAACCGCTCTCTGGGTGCGCTGTGGAAGGCGTTTCGTCGGGCGATTCCTGCGCTTCGTCGGTCGATTCCTCGTCAGAGCGTTCGGTGCGTTGGGACGGTTCGCCCGCCGGGTGTGCCGGGCCCTCGGAGCGGGCAAAACGGGTCGATAGATCGGCGTTCGTTCGCCCGTTCGTTCGTGCGTTCGTTCGGGGGGTGAGGGGGGGTGTTCGTTCGTTTGTTCGTTCGTTCGGCTGAATCCCCAACCCCCCCGTAGGGGGGTTGAAGCCTGAACAGCACGGTTAGATGCCTTACCGCGAACGGGGGGCACCGAACGCGAACGCGAACGCGAACGCGGAGGCGAACGAACGGTCAGAACGGCTCTAAACGGGAAGGCGGGGGGCCTGTCCCTGGTCCCCGTTGGGCGGACGGCCCTGCGTCGGGTCGAATGAAGGCACGTAGGATCGCCCTCGGAAGAGGCCGAACGTAGGGGTTCAGCCCGTGCCGGTCACCATTTCGGGCGGAGCGAAGACGGTCGTTAGAGTGGGGATACGGGTTGGGTTGGAGCGTATCCGGCGGGTCGCGCGCTCGAGTCGGTCGATCCCCCTCGGGCGGTTGCCCGACGCCCGTCCGCGGTGCGTGGGCGCCCACTCTTGGAGAGCGCAAACATTGAAATATCCACCGCTGGGTGGCGGCGCCGTGCGGCCCCGAGTTGGCAAAGGGCCGGAATCGTGGAACCCCGGGGGGATTGCCGAGTGGATGGGCTCACGGTTCTAGCGATCGTATCCGCGGTCTTTGTCTCGCTGTATCTCCCGATTGCGGTCTGGCAGGTCTCGGGCGTCTTCCGAGGCTGGTTCTCTCCCCTGCACCGCCGAAAGGGTGGCTCACGGGACGACCGGCCGGTCGTCGTGGGCCGACGCGTCGCGGTCGTGATCTGCACGAACGGGGAGAACCCGGATGTGGTGGAGTGGATCCTTTCCGAGCTCAAGGGCTACCGGGCCGCGCTCGAGTTCTTCGTGATCAAGGAGGAACGGGATCCGTTTCTCTATTCGGCCTCGATGCTCACGGTCCCCGCCGGGTACGCCTGCCCGAACGGGTCCCGCAACAAGATGCGGGCGTTGCACTACGGCACGTTGAAGCTCGGAGAGCTCGGCTACGGCCCGGAGACGTACCTGATCTTCCTCGACGACGACAGCCTCGTGACGCGCGAATACGTTGCCCAGGTCTGGCGGATGACGGACGAGGCGGGGCAGGGATTGATCCGGCTCCGATCCTACGATGCGCACCTGATGTCGACCCTGGCCGACTTCATCCGAGTGACGGACTGCGAAGTGTTCTGCCGAACCTTCAACGCGACCGGCCGCCCGCACGTCGCCCATGGGGAAGGACTGGTCGTCCGGGCGGACGTGGCCGTGGAGATCGGCTGGGATTACGGCACCTATGGGGCCGAGGACCTATTGATGGCTTTGCGGATACGCCAACGGGGCTACCGCTTCGGCCTCATCCCGGCCTACGTCCTGGTAGCACCTCCGACCTCTCGGCACGACTTCTTCCGCCAGCGTCGCCGCTGGCTGTTCTCCTTTCTCCGCGCGCACTCGGAGATCGAACGAGCGAGCCCGACGGCGCTCGCCTTCGGGGTCTATCGGTACATGCTTGGATGGACCGGGTTCATAGGGCTCTACCTCCTGCTGATCGATTTCGCGCTGGGAGTCCAGCTCAATTGGTTGCTGTTCGGCCTCTCCGCCTTCAATCTGGCCTCCTACTTCGCCGCGTATCAGTTCGGGGCGGCCTCGGTCCGCTCGGTTCGTCACTCGGTCGTGATGTTCCTCCTTCAATTCGCCGTGGCCTTCTACGAGGGAGGCACGCTCTATTGGAGCGCCCTACGGCCCCCGTCGCGAACGTCGTTCGAGGTCATCCGCAAGACCTCGGGCGTCGGCAGCCGGCCGGGTCTCGAGGCTCGTCCGAGTCTGGCCGCCGGGGCCGCACCGGGCTCGCACGCTCGCTCGGCGCTCTTCCGGCGGGATCCCATCCCCGGGGTTCTCGTTCCGGGAATCTCATTGGGACGACCTTCACCGGCGGCCACCGCGATGGCTTCGGAGGGCGAGTTCGCCCCGGTCGCTCGAACCGGTACCGATCGGGACCCGGCGAGGGGCCCGTCGGCACGGACCCCCCGCGTCGCGGTCGAGGCGCCCATCGCCGTGCCGCATGACTCGGGCCCCGTCTTCCGTCCATGGTCGCCGAGGGCCAGTCATTAGGGGTGAGCCGGGTGATCCTCACGGATGATGCGCGGACTCGGGCGAGCCGCAGGCTCCGACCGATCGGTAGCCCGGTTGCGGAACGATTGAACAGCCCACGCCGGGCCGATCGCGGCGCCCCCCCCTCTGGGCACGCGGTCGGCCGCGCTACCCGAGACGTCGCTCACGGACCGGGGCCATGAAGGCGAGTTGGGCGATCGCGGCGATGCTCCGAGACGGAGGCACGTTGCTCCATCAGTACGCCGAAGTCGGGATCGATCCGCCCGAGATCCGTCCCCTGGACGGAGTCCGGCTGGACCGGGACGAGGTCATGACCCACTTCGATCGACTGGTCGACGCGGGTGCGCTGGAGCTCGTCTCCACGCAATCGATGCTGATTTGCCCACGCTGCCACGGCACGGCCTTCGAGGTTATCGATTCGTCGTGGCCGGCGGAGATTCCGGCGAAGGGTTCAACGTCTCCCCGGCTCGGGTCCTCCGGCGGGGCCGCCGTGAGGGCGATGGAAGCGATTCCCGCACCCCGCCCGCTCGCGACCTTCGCCTGTCCGCATTGCGGCGTCGCGCAGATCGCTCCCGGCTATCTCGTGCGATGCCTATCCTGCCAGGTCTCCTACGATGCATCGATCGTCGGAAGGACCACCCGACGTGCGTACCGGATCCAACCCGCGGGACTCGCGGCGTTCCTCGCGCCGCTGGACCGGATCCGGCAAACCTTGGACGTCGAGGGATTCGACGTAAGCTCCCCCGGACAGGTCGTCGGCGCCTCGGGGGTCGCGCATCTCTTCGACTTCGTGATCCACGGTGGAGCTCGTCCGATCGTGGTCACGCTCGAAGAGGCCGATACGGGGGTCAATGAGCTCGCCGTCCTCGCGCACTATGCGCGCCTTCGGGACCTGCCCGATGTCGACGGATTGCTGGTGGCGATCCCCGGGCTGGGCAAGTCCGCCACGGCGCTCGCCCAGGGCTACGCGATCGATCCGATCGAGGTTCCCGACTGTGACGCCCTCGCGGCGGCGTTGGTCGAACGGCTCCGCACGGTCCGGCAGGCGACCTCCCAATCGACCGGCGTGCCCGGCCTCGACCTATTGCTCGGAGGGGGATTCCCGGGGCCGCACCCGTACTTGGTGGTCGGGAGCCCCCAGAGCGGGAAGTCCCTCCTCTGCGCCGAGTTCGCCGCGCAGGGAGCCCGCCTCGGGCACCCGACGCTCTACATCGTCACCCAAGGGAGCCCCGAAGCCCTCGTCCGGACGACGGACAGCCTGGGTCTGACCTTCCGCGGATGGATCGAGAACGGCATGATCACCTTCCTCAATGTCGGGCCCCAGATCGAGGAGCTGAGTCGGGAGGCCGCGACCGACGCCGGGCATCTGAGCGCGTATGTGGCCCGCATCGTCGGTGAGATCGGTTACCATGTCCGCCGCCTACGCGCCGGCCGGCTCGTAATCGATTCGGTCGGCCCGCTTCTCCCCTCGAACTCACGGGCCGGCGGCGCCGAACTCCTGTCCACCCTGGACAGCCTCGGCTGCCTCACCCTGATGACCTTGCCGGATCGGGAGTCGGCCGCGGAGACGCTGAGCTCGCTCGTCCGCGGAACGATACGCCTGCGGCGGGATACGGGAGGAGGGTCCGACCGGGTGTGGCTCACGGTGCCTCGAATGACGGGGCGCACGGTCGACCCAAGCCCACGCGAGTGTAGGGTGGTGGCCGGCCAAGGACTCATCGTGGGCATACCTTCGGACGGCCCTCGCGCCCCGGCGCCGGCCACGCCCAGTTCTCCGCCGGGAGCCCCGGCTCCGGGGATTCGATGGGCCGATAGCGGGGGGCGATTGGAAGCACCGGCGGGCCGGCTCCGTGCGGAGTGGCCCCCGAGCGGAGTCTGACGTTCCGCCGCGACCCTCGGGGGGCCCGCGCCGCGCCGGCTCAGCCGGGCGCGGAGGGATTCGGCTCGACGCCGACGAGCTCGAATCGCAACTCCCCGCGATCGTACGTCAGGCCGCGAACGACCAGATCGGTCCGGCAGATCTCTTGCAGCGCTCCGCGCAGGAAACCGACCGTGAACTGGCATCCTTCCAGGGAGAACGGACTCATGCGGACCCACGGCCCTTCGCGGACCGCGATCCGAAAGATCTCGGGCCCGTCGGGGGTCCCTTCCTCGCCGATCTCGAAGAGGCCCCACCCGCTCGCTCGTCCGGCCGCGCGCAGCGTTGCGAGGAAGAGCGCGCGGTCGACCGAGGGAACGCGGGCCACCACGTGGTGGACCTGGGCCCGGCCCGCGTTGAGCCCCTGCTCGTGCAGGATCGAACCGGCGGCGGTACCGTACTGATGGACCAGCCCGCTCACGAGAGAGGACCACCACTCGACCGGGAAGATGAGCACCCGATACGCGCCGTCGCTGGTCGGAGGGAACGCCATCTCCTCGAGGAAGAGGCGGCCCTTGTAGGCGAGTCGGGCGTCGACCACGTACTCCTGCCGGCGGAGGAGATCGAGGAACGCGAGGGGCTCGCGTTTCGATTGGGCATAGTCGGCATAGAGGATGAGATTGCCGTTACGGCGGTCGTCATCGACCTGGCCGAAGATGCCCAGGACATCCACGTTGGCCTCCGCAAACAGCGCGAAGAGCCGTCCGCCGATCGAGACGCGGGAACGGATCCGGACGAAGACCTCGTAGACGTCGGGTCCCGGCGGGGCGGCGGCACCGATCGAGCGAGGGTACATCGGCGGAGGCCCGGCCGGGTCGGTGGGCTCGTCCCGCTCGGTCCGCTTCCGCGAGGGATCCGGCTTCGCCCGATCGGGACTGACGCGGGAGGGTCGGGCAGGGCGCGATGGCCCGACGGTCGGAGAACCTTCGCTCACAGTCCCCGGGCTCCCCTGACGTCCAATAAAGATTCCGACCGTGGCGTAAACCGCGGCCGTGGAGCGGACGAGGGTCGGCGCTCGGGCTCGTCTCGAAGGGACCGCCGGGCGCGCCCGCGTCGGAATAGGGGCGGATCGCGCGGCGAGACCATCGGTGCCCCGTCGGGCGCCTGCCTATCGCGAGCGTCCCCTGCCCGGCAGCCGATCGGACGCGAGGGGCGGCTCCCATCCCGCCCGGGCCGGGCGCCGGACCCCGCACCCGGGGGGAGGCCCGGAGGCGGACCCGGGTCTCCTCCCCTGAAACGTATAAGAGAGCATCCTAAGTTTTAAAATACGCGGTGCGCTGGCCACCCTAGTAGTCATGAAGGCCGACCGCTCGCGCACATGGTGGGTACTCGTCGTAGGGCTGATTGCGTTGGTGGGCTTCGCGATAGCCCCGGCCGTAGCCACGGTCCTGCCGTCGAGCGGCGGGCCCGGGGGATATGCGGTCCAGGCGACCGCGGTCCCGATCGCGACACCGGGGACCGTCGGAGCGAGCGGGATGACCAGTCCGCTCGCCGCGTTCAGCACCGGCATCCTGATCCTTTCCAGTCCGAGTTCTTCTGCATCCTCCTCCTCCGCGGCGGCTTCGGCATCGAATAGCGCCGCGACGACGACCGCGACCTCCGCTCCGATCACGGTCACCGTGTCCCCGAGCGGGGCGGTCTCTCCTTCTTCTTCGAGCGCTGCGAGCGCGCCGGTCGCGGCGAGTTCCCTGTCGGGACCCTCGGTGGCCGCGGCTTCCTCCAACTCGCACTCGGCGAGCGTCTCCGCGGCTTCCGCAGCCCGCGATTCGGCGGCGGCTTCCGCCGGTGCGGCGCCGCCCCCTCCTAGCCCATCCTGTACTCCCAGAAACGGCGCGGGCGGCGTCATCTGCGCCACCATCTCGCCGAACCCGGCGATCGTCGACGCCGGCCAGACCGTCGTCTTCACGGCGACCGGAAGCGGCGGGACCGGCACGTATAGTTTCAGCTGGTTCCAGGCGAACGGCATGGGCTGTACCATCGTCAACACTTCGACGCTCACCTGCACGCCGACCTTGCCCCCGGGGAACCTCGCGACCGCCGTCTCGGTCACCATCACCGACAACGGCGGGAGCACCGCGGGCACGGCCTCGGCCGGCATGGACCTCTACTCCGCGTTCACGCAGACGCCGACGATAGACTTCTATGTGGGAGTGGGCTCCCCCACCAGCAGCTCGATCACCATCGATGCGGGTCAGTCGGTCACCGTCTCGGCGACCGGGATCACGGACGGGACGGGCAGCTACGCCTACGCCTGGGCGGTTCACTCCCCCAGTATCTGCCCCGGGTTTTCGAACCCCGGCAGCGTCTCCTCGTTCACCTACACCTCCACCACCGCCACCAACCCGACGCCCGGAACGCTCCTCGACACCTGCGCGTTCGACGTGACCGTCACCGACCTGACCGATACCGGGTATCCGACGGGGGCGGCGAGCCCCCAGCCAACGGTGAGCAACACCTCCAGCAGCATCTCGATCTACCCCACGCTTGGCACCGCGGGCACCCCTTCGGTGGTCAGCGCGAATATCGACGTGGGCCAGAGCGCGACGGCTGTGTCGAGCACGCTACCGACGACTGCGAACATTGGGGGAGCGGGGAGTAACCCTAGCGCGACCGTCAGTTACTATTGGTTCTACTCCACAGGCGCGGGTTATTTCGCTGCGACCTCCTCCCAGTGCGTAACGTTTGACGGGTCATGGTCGAGCGGCGGGACCGTGTCCTGCGTCGTGCCGAGCAACATCGCGACCGGTACCTACACCTTCGAGGTTCGCCTGGTGGATACGTCTACGACGAGCTCGGCAGGTATCACGACCTCGGGCGCGAGCGGCGCGGTGACGGTCCATCCGACGCTCAGCACCCCGACCCTCAGCCCGTCGGCGACGCAGACGCTCGATCTCGGTCAGTCGGTCGGCTTTACCGTGAGCTGGAGCGGCGGCGCGCCGGACTACACGGCGAACCTGTACTATGTGACGACGCTTCCCTGTTCGAACACCGGCACGTTCGTTGAGGGCGCCAGTGGTCTGACGGGCAGCCCGTACAGCTTCCTCTCGTACCCGCCGAGCCCCATAGGGACCTACTACTTCTGCGCGACGATCACCGACAGCGCATCGACCGCCGTGACCACGACAAGCAGTCCGACCACCGTGGTCGTGAACCCCGCTCTCGCGACGGCGGCCGCGCCGACGGTGGTGAATGCGTATATCGACCACGGCCAGATCGAAACGGCAGCGACGGATACGCTCCCCGCGAGCATCGGCGGGAGCGGAACGGTGACGTACTACTGGTACGTGAGCTACAACAGCGGTGCCTACGCTCTGGCGACGTCGACGCAGTGCGCCATTCCGAGCGGCACCGCATCGAACAGCCTCGTGGTGAACTGCGTGGTAGGAGGGAGTGTCGCCACGGGAACGTACACGTACGAGATCGTGATGACGGACACCGCCACGACCCCGGTCACGACGACATCGACCGGAAGCGGCACGGTGACCGTGAACGCGGCCCTCGCCGCTTCGTCCGCGCCGACGGTCAACGGCGCATCGAGCAACATCAACCTCGACGTCAACCAGCAGCTCACGGTGTCGAGCACGCTCTCCTCCGGAGGCACGAGCCTCATCCACTGGACGTGGTACGTAAACATCAACAGTGGGGGCTATGGGGTGTCGACGCTCTGCGGAACCAACTCCGGTTCGTCGGCCCCGAGTACCACGATTAACTGCGTCATCGCCGCAAGCACGCTCACTACGGGTGACCACTATGTATTCGAGCTCCAGGTGACGGACAGTGCGAGCGTGCCGGAAGGGCCGCTCGCTTCGTCGGCCTCGCCGGTCGTGACGGTCACGGCGGCGCTCACGGCGCCGACGCTGAGCCCAAGTGGCGCTCAGTCGGCGGACCAGGGTCAGTCGATCTCGTTCACGGTGAGTTGGTCCGGCGGCACGCCGGACTACACGGTCACGCTGTACACGTACTCCACCTCCACGTGCACGGGCGGTTCAGTGGTCTCCACGCTCGGCACCGCAACCGGGGTGTCGGGTACGACGTACACCTTCTCGGGGATCACCTTCACAAAGGCTTCCTACAACGTCTGCGCTTCGGTCACAGACAGCGCGACCCCTACGGTGACGTTGTCGACGAGTTCGGCGACGACCCTGACCGTGAACTACCCCCTCGTCGCCCCGACGCCGACGGTGAGCCCCAGCCCCTACTACCTTGACGTGGGTCAAACGTACAACGTGGCGAGCGTCACCACGCCGGCATTGAGCAGCTTCGGCTCCGGCAGCGTTACCCTCACCTGGCTCGCCGCATCGACCGAGGGCGGTGCGTATAGCGAGGGTCTGGCGGCCGCTCTCTGCGCCACGCCTATCGTGGTCGGGGCATCGTCCTCCACCACATACTACTGTGCCTCCATCGCCGGCGCCAGCACGGGAACGTACTACTTCGAGATCGAGCTGACCGATAACAACATCACGATTCCATACAGCGTTTCATCGAGCCCGCAAAGCGAGAACGTGGTGGTGAACCCGACGCTCACGGTCTCGTCGCCGACCACGACGGTGACCGCCATCGACGCAAACCAGGCGACGGGCACCATCGCGCTGACCCTCACCAGGCCCTCCACCGGCACCTCGCCGTACGGATGGCTCGTCAACTATTCGTTCGATGGAGTCAGCTACTCCGGCATGACCGGGGTCTCCGGTTGCGATGGAAGTTCGATGGGGTCGAGCGAGACCTGCTACATCACCAACAGCGTCCTCACCGCCTCGCTGCTCTCGGCTCATTCGGGCGGCACGCTCTACCTTACCCTCGCTGTTACGGACTCCGCGACACATCCCGCGACCGCGATCTCGTCGCCCCTCACGCTCCCGATCGACGCCGCCCTGACGGCGGGAACGCCGACCTACTCCACGCCGTTCGCCTACGTCTACTACGGCAACTCGGTCACGTTCTCCTCGCTGACGAGCGGTGGCGCCTCCGGTTCGGACTCCTACGTCTGGACGCTCGACAGTTTCCCTGGGTGCGGGTCGTTCTCCACGCCCGAGACGCTTCCGGCGCAGAGCTCGGGCACCTGCACGCCCACGAGCGGGGCGGGGACCTACTCGATCTCCTACACGGTCACGGATTCGAACAACAACACGGTCACGAGTTCGACGCTCAACTTCATCATCTACTCGACGCCGATGGCGAGCGAGCCGACGCCGAATAACTCGGTCCTCGACGTGGGCCAGTCCTACACGTTCAGCACGACGGCGAGCGGCGGGGATGGTTCGTACACCACGTACACGTGGTCCGAGTCGTCCTCGAA
>JAKAZU010000018.1 GCA_021826525.1 Thermoplasmata archaeon | reverse complement strand
GACTGTCGGTTTCCCTGCGGCTTGGGCCGTATAGGCCTTAACCTCGCCATAGATCGAAACTCCCTGGCCCGTTATTCAAAACGGACGCATGGACCCTGTGTCCACGACCTTGCGGTCGCTTCGTTCCTTGGGGGCCTCATGCGGCTTATCGTCAGTTGGTTTCAGGCTCTTTTCACCTCCCTTCCGAGGTACTTTTCAGCGTTCGCTCGTGCTACTAATGCACTATCGGTCTCAGGACGTATTTAGGATCGGAAGTCTGTACCTCCCGGCTTCCCGCGCGATATCCAACACACGGTACTCAGGATACCTCCAATCTCGCCTCTTCCGTACGCTCACGGGACTATCACCCGCTCTGGTCTGCCGTTCCAGGCACGTTGAGCTCCGGAAGCTGGCAAGTACGGAGGTCCACTACTCCACATCTCCCCGCCCTCATCGAACGGGGATTCGGTTTGTCCTCTGCCGCTTTCGATCGCCTTTACTTACGGCATCTCATTTGATTTCTTGTCCTCCCCCTACTAGAATGCTTTACTTCGGGGGGTTCCCCTTCCTTGCGGAATGTCCCTTACGGGACCGGAGTTCCGATTCGGTGATCGGTGGATCACAGGTTCCTTGCGCCTACCCACCGCTTATCGCAGCTTGGCACGACCTTCTTCGGCGCCTGAGCCCAGCCATTCCCCAACTGACAGGAGTCAGCTACACTAACTACACTTGACAAGCGTCCAGAACGCGTGTGATTGGCGTCATCGGTCCATTGTCCCGTAGGACAGTGGCCCCTACGCCCTTCCCCGGAAAGGCCCAGAGCCTTTACGGGTGCATGCGCCGCACCGACGGTCTTGCCGCGGGGCGGCCTCGCTCGGGACCTTCCCTCTCTATTTAAACGCTACCAGCGACCGGGTCGCCCGGAGCGAACGATAGGTATCCCTGCGGGTAGGGGTGGCGATGGCCGCGACGATCCGGGAGCTGCAGTGGGGCGACCAGGACGGCCTCATCGACATCTACCTGCATCTGTACGAGGAACGAGGCGCCACCGGCTCCATCGGGATCACGCTGTACCACGAACCCCCGACGCGCGCCTCCGAGATCGCCTGGTTCGCCGATCTATTTCGCCGCAACCTCGAAGGCGCGACCTTGACCCGGGTCGCTGACGTCGATGGTCATGCGGTCGGCTCCTGCACGGTGAGCCCTTCGGGGAGCGGCCCGGATTCCGAACAGAGCCATGTGGGGATCCTCGGGATCCTGATCCATCGGGCCCACCGCGGGCACGGCGTCGGTCGGGCGCTGATGACCGACGTGCTCGGGCGATGCCGGGGAACGTACGAGCTCATCCGGCTCTCCGTGTTCTCCGATAACGTGGGGGCGATCCGGCTGTACGAGCAACTCGGATTCCACCGGTGCGGGCACATCCCGCGGGCGATCCGCCGCGGGAGCGCCTACTTCGATACGGACGAAATGATCCTCACGCTCTAGCGCAGGTCCGGGCGTGGCGAGGCGAGGAACGCCGCTCGGTGGTGCGGTCCGTCGTATCGAGCGGCCGCGAACCGGCACCGGCCCGCCTCGTTCGCTTCGCAGCTCGCGCAGTTGCGCTCGGCCGGCACGGGAGGCCGAACGCGGTCGGCACGGATCTGGACGAGCGCGGCCCGCAGCCAATGCTCATCGGCCTCCGTGTACGGGATGCGGACCCAACCCTCCCGCTCGCCGTCGCCGGCCTGATCCCCGTAGAGGATCAACGCGTACGGCGGCCGCTTCCCGAACGCGGCATGAACGAGCCTACACTCCGCGATGGCCTGCACGGTGTCGAACAGCCGACCGTGGGCCTCGTGGTACCCTACGAACAGGTGCGTCGACTTGTACTCGAGCGGCACGAGAGCACCGTCCGTGCGCGCGATCACGAGGTCCGGTCGACCGGCGAAGTTGAGCTCGGGGTCCACGAGGGTGCGCGCGCCCTCCCGGTACCGCGCGTCCAGCCGGATCCGTTCGGGCGGAAAGAGCATCGGGAGACCGTCCTCGCCGTCATCCTGGTAGACGAGTTGGTCGTCCGGCGCGATGTCGACCCGCCCGGGATACACCTCCACCTTGCTCAGCGGTGGAGAGAACATCGGGGAGTGACGAAGAGGAACGACGTCGGCGGGAGTGACGGGGACGCCGGCGGGCCCCGGCGTCCGGGCCGGGTCTCGCGTCCGCATGAGCTCCATCTCGTGCGGGCAATGAAAGTAGGTCACGAGGTCGTGCGGGGTCAGGTGTTCCAGAACGGGGGGTCGTGGGATCTCCAGCATCGATAGCCGGCTCGTGCGGAGGTCTAAGAACTATCGGCTCCAAAGGAACGGGGCTCACGCGACGCATCGTGCGAGGAGCGCATCGCGGGCGGGTGCCGGTAGCGTCGAGACGCCGAGAAGCTCCTGGAGGAGGGACGGGTCAGGGCCGAGCGTGCGGAGGGTGGCGACCAGGGGCTCGATGCGCTCGAGCCGACCCGTCTCCGCGGCCCGGAGGAGCGCGTACTCCGGCCGTGTGGCCCGGAGGGCGAAGCCGTGGAAGTCCACCGGTTCGGTCCGAACGCGAGCGAGATCACCGGTCCACTCTTCCGGTGCGGCGGAGGGAACGCCCCCGCGATGGGCCCACTCCACACGCGCTCCGTCTCGGACGGTCCCGACGAAGGCGCGCGCGGCGTACACCTCCCCCACGCGCGGCCAGTCGGTCGTCGCCGTGGGCTCGATGAGATACTCCGACATCGCCGATGCGATGCGGTCGATCCCCTCGCGGGTCGTGCCGAGGTCGATGTCCTCCGGGGCGATCGCCGCGCCCAAGAGATACGAGGCCGTCGATCCGCCCACGTACCAGGGAAACGCCGGTCCGCGCGCCGGATCCGACAGGCGGCCCGCGATCTCTTCCAGTGCCGCGTCGATCGTGGGGGGCCGGCCACCGTAGCGCTGTTCGAGCATCGGCACCATGACGAACCGCATCCGGTTGTAGGCCATGCGCACGCGCGGCGCTTCGGCCTCTCCGAGCACGAACCCGCGGTGCCAGCAGCGGGGCCCGCCGAACGTGCAGGCGGTCGGAGTGGTTCGGTATCCGAAGGGCTCCGGTGTGCCTTTCGCCGGACCCCCCGCGTCGACCCCGCCGTCCTGCGCGTGGAAGGTGTACCCGGTCCGATCGCCCTCCCGGTCGATCGTGAGCTGGTGGAGGAGGCCTCCGCCGAGGTCCGGGCCAGAGAGCATCTCGCTCGAGGTCATCGAGCCCCCGGGTACCCCGCCCCTACGCCGGTGAGATCGGGACGAACGCGGAGGCCACGAGGGGGATCGATCCGGTGCGGATGCGCAGGCGGCGTCCCTCTCGACGGGCGGTGAGATAGTGACCATTCGCGAGGCTCGTCCATCCGGCCCGACCGTCGAACGGTTCGCTCCCGACGACCAACCGCCCCGGTTCCTCGCGATACGTCATTTCGTAGTACGGACGGTCGGAGGCGAGGAGGCTGCAGCCGACGTCTCCCTTCCAATGGCAAAACGCCCAGAGCTCATCCGGTCCGGGGGAGTACAGGACGTTCAACCCGGAGTACGGGGCGGTTCCGGGGCGTCCGTTCGCTTCCCACACCTGGACGAGATCTTCCACTGTTCGCGCGTAGGCCGCGAGCGGGTTACCCGAGCCCTCCGCATGGTGGGCCAGGAGCCAGAAGAGCACTTCACTGTCATTGACGCCCCGCACGTCCGCGGCAAATCGGCCCAGGTACGGGCGTGTCTGGGTGGGAAGGGGGATCGCGCCGTTGTGCGCGAAGAGGTCCTTCGAACCGTGGAACGGCTGGCTATTCTCCAGCGCCAGCAGCTTCTCCCGCGGAAGGCCGAGCGGGTTGCTCGCGTGGCGCAGGTGGCCGATGACGAGCGTGCCATGGGCATCTCGCGAGGCTCGCTCGAAGTGCGCGCGCTCCGTCAATGCGAACGCCCCCTCGACCCCTTTCTCGATGTGGATCCGCCCATCCGGTTCATACCAAGCGATGCCCCATCCATCGGCCTGCGCGGTCTCCGGGCTCGCGTTCGATTGCCGGAAGAGCGAACGCTCGGAATCGAGCAGCCAGGCATGGGCGGGCTGGTCCGCGGCGGTCAATTGGCCGAAGAGGCGACACATGGCCCGACCAAGGGCGAACCGTACATTAAGCCGGTCGGGCGAACGCGTTACGCACGCTTCCCTCGGCAAGCAACCCTTATCCCCCCACCTGAACTAGAACGGTCGGAGGCGTTCATGGTAACCATAGAGGTGACCCCTTCGGCCCGCGAGCAGGTGCTGAAGATCATGGAAAAGCAGGGGAAGCCCGACTCGGCCCTACGCCTGTACGTCCAGGGCGGGGGATGCTCGGGGCTCTCCTACGGGATGAGCTTCGACAAGCTCGAGACCGGCGACGAGGTCGCCTACCGCGAACACGGGCTCACGGTCGTCGTCGATCACGCGAGCGCTCCGCTCCTCGAGGGGCTCAAGGTCGACTTCCTGATGGGACTCGAAGAGTCCGGCTTCAAGATCTACAACCCCAACGCGAAAGAGACCTGCTCCTGCGGCAAATCGTTCTCCGCGTGAGCCGTTCCGCTTCCGGGAACGCTAAATAGGCCCGGAACCCATCATCGAGCAGGGTTGCGAGGAGGGCCCTACACATGAATAGTATCAAAGTGGACGTAACCAAGGAAGCGCAGGATCAGGTCCGGGAGCTCATCAAGAACCAGGAGCCCGGGACCGCGGTCCGCGTCTATCTCGAACTCGGCGGCGGGGGCTGCGGATGCGGCTCGGGTGGCGGCGGGTGCGGTGGGGGCGGCGGCGGTCACGGGGGCGCTCGGTTCGGCATGGCCTTCGACCAGCAAAAATCCGGCGACCACATCGTGAAGGTCGACGGGTTCTCTCTCTTGGTCGATGATGACAGCGCCGAGATGCTGGATGGAGCCCAGATCGACTTTGTCCAGTCGCTCGACCAGACCGGCTTCCGCATCAACGCGCCGAAGCTCCAATCCCCCGAAGGCCACGAGGAGCACCCCGCGCCCACTGGGCAGGGAGGCTCTGCGGAAGCCGGTGGTGGTTGTGGCTGCGGCTCGGGTGGCTGCGGTTAGGCCGACGGACCAACCTTTTCTCTCCGTCGAACCCGGGGCCCTCGGAGGCGCATGATCTCGTCCGTCTGGCTCGCGGTCGCTGCCGTGACGGTCGTCGTAGCGGGCGCGATCATCTATTGGATTGGGCAACGCCGGGGTCTCGGAGTTCCTCCTGCACGTTCGGCTCCTAAGGGACCCTTCGAGCCTCCGCGCGACCCGCCTTAAGCCACGAGCGGGTTGCAGCCGCCATGTCGGACCCGGTCCTTCGCCTTCGGATCGACCTGGCCCCTGCCGAGAAGATCTGGGAGGAGGGTGGAGGATTCCCCTTTCGAGGGCCCATCCTGAGGGCGCCTCTCGCGGAATATCTCGAGAACCATGCGCGGCGGGCCCGGACGGCTCCCTCGGTGGATCTGACCATCCGCTCGGGCGACGCGCCGTTGGACGCCGAGGCGCAAGCCCAGTTCGTCCGGAACTATCGATCATTCTTCGGGGTGAAGTTCGACGGGGCGGAGCTCGAACGCGCGGTCAATCGTCGGGAGGGGTTGCAGTCCCTGTATGTCGGAGTTGCCACCTCGCTCGTCGCGCTGGCTCTCGTCGTCTTCGTGGACGTCGGCCTCGGCTTCCACACCTTCGCCATCTACTTCGTGCTCCTCGTGCTCGTCTGGGTGTTGATGTGGGACTCGATCGAGAAGCTGGTCTTCGATTCGATGTTCATTCGGATGCGAGCTCGGGCGCTCGCCAAGCTGCGCGATGCGCAGGTCACGTTCGGGCGGTAGGGGGCCCGGCTCGACACGCGCCCCATGTTCTCTCCGAAGAGACCCGCTCAACGCCGTGGCGAGATCTCTCCGCGCCCTCGTATTGGAGATTGGTGAGAGATCTCCTTCGCAGAACGGCAAGGCGTGCTCTTCCGTCACGCGCCGATCGGGGCCGGTCATCAAGCCGTATCGGATCGCTCTACCGCTCGGGAGACGAACCGAACGCGTCGGAGGGTGAAACGGCCCACGACGCGCCAATACCAGGTCGGGACCCAGCACAAAGTGTTCTATACCCTAATAATTAGGGGTGGACGTATATAATCTGCAGCCCTTGGTCTTCCGATGGAGACCCTCGAGCGCCTCACCCGTCGCCAGATCGATGCCCTACGAGCCGTGGTCCTCAGCGAGAGTCCGGGCCGCGGCGCCCCGCTGAAGGCCATCTCGGCCACCCTGCGGGTAAGGCCCCCGTCGGCCCTCGGCCACCTCACCGCCCTCGAACGGCTCGGGTTGGTGGAGCGGCATCGCGGGAAGACCCGGCTCACGTCACGGGGCCGTGCGTGCATCGCGGACTACCAACGGCATCACCGAGTCGCGGAGCAGCTCTTCGCGGGGTTGGGGTTCTCATCCCAAGAGACGTGTCGCGCGGCCCGGCAAATCGACCTGGCGCTGGACCACCGGACGGTCGAGCGCATCTGCCGGGCCGAAGGCCACCCAGCCCTCTGCCCCCACGGCGACCCCATCCCACCGTGTGGGAGTGCTAACTCGCGCCCGTAGGTCCCCATCATGGATCTGAACTTCATCCTGAACCCGCCCGCGAACCTGACGATCCCCACCATCCTGGCCGTCGGCTTTATCCTCGGCGTCCTGCACGGCATCACCCCCGACGAGCACACCTGGCCGATCACGTTCAGCTACTCCATCGGCAGTTACAGCACGCGGGGCGGCATGAAGGCGGGCCTCACGTTCTCCTCGGGGTTCACCATCCAGAGGACCATTCTCACGGCGCTGGGATTCCTCGGGTTGGCCACAATCTACCAAGTCTACAACCTGGACGGGCCGATCTACATCATGGTCGGTCTCGCGATGTTCATTGCCGGATGGTATCTGTTGCGGGGTACCGACATCCACCTCCCGCTCGATCACTGGGGGGAGCGGCTCTTCGGAGGGTTCTTCCGAGATCACACTCACCACACCACGGTCGCCGAGAGGGAGTCGCCGCCACCGAAGGAGGAACTAAAGCCGATACCCCTTCGGATGGCGATCGTGCACGGATTCATTGCCGGGTGGGGCTTCGGTGGATTCGCGGTCATCATCGTCTTCGTTCTCGCTCCCGAGATGCCCAACGTCGGTTGGGCGGCACTGGTGGGCACCTGCTTCGGGCTCGGGACCATGGTGATGCAGATCGTCACGGGAGCCGTCTTCGCACAACTAGCCCGAAGCAAGAAGCTCTCCCCGGGCCAGATCAAGCGGATCGGGCGTTCGACCGCGGCACGGACCTTGTATGTGGGAGGTCTCGCCTTCATGGCCGTTGGTGCGGTGGTTGCCGCCGCCCCGTGGCTCAGCCAGGTCGCGATCTCGACCGGGAACCCGGTCCCGAACCTCAACTCCATCGGCTACTCCACGGTCATCATCGTCGTAGTCGTCGGCGTGATCGGTGGCTACAGCCTGTGGAAGACCTACCGCGAAGTGCGAAAGCCCCCGGGTGCCCCCATCTCCGATGGAGGGTGAGAGGGGAGAGGTGGATCGGTCGGCCGATTCCCCGGTCCTCGGACTCTCCGCGGGCCAACTGCTGGGGGTGTACCATGGGGGGCCCGTTCGACCACGGAACTCTGGCCCCGCTCCGTCCATTCCATCGGCCCTCGGGGACTCGGTGCCAACCGCGATCGCGACCCGCGCTGGAGGTCCGTGTCCGCCGACCCGGGCAGCAACCGAGGGCCGGTGGCGCGCCTACGGCGCCTCACAGAACTCGGGGGCTCACCGGTGTGTTCAAGCCCGGATGGGGATGGGCCCGGACGGATTCGAACCGTCGATCAACCGGTTATGAGCCGGCCGCTCTCGGCCGGGCTAAGCTACGGGCCCAGGGAACGCGCAGATGAGGCGCCGCCGAGCGGGATTTGGGATGGGCTCGAACGTCGGGCCCACCTTTCGAACCGCTGACCTTTCGGTTAACAGCCGATCGCTCTACCACTGAGCTACGGCGGCACCGAGGCGGACGAGCTTGAATCGCGCTAATAGCCTTTCCGACTCGAGCCGAGCGCGCGCTGCTTGTCCGTCTGCTCCTTCAACTGCTGGATGAGTGTCGTCATCCGGTCCAGCGAGGTGTGGAGCGATTCCCAGTACTGCACGGTTTGGTCGGTGACCACCGCTCCGTCGGCCGACGGTTGGACGACCCCCTCCCGCTCCAGCAGGTGAAGCGAGTACCGGACCTTGTGGATCGGCAAGTTGAGCGCCTCGCTCAGCCGGATGATCCCGATCGGGGACTTTCCCGAGAGGCGCTGGAGCACATCGACGTTCCGCGCGAGGAGTTCCAGCTCCGACGCGATCCGCTCCCCGAGGGAGGCTCCGTCCGCGGGTGGAGCCGGTTCGGGCACTTCCGACGGCGGCGTCGGCTTGGATGCCGGCATGAGGCTCCCCAGACCAAATCCGCCGAGTGTTACTTCAAGCTTGGGGAACGGGTTCGGAACCCGCGGGGGCAGGATCCTCGAACCCGCCGGCCGGGTCCCGGCCGGAGTTCCGCATTGAATCTCGGCGGCGGCGCGCTACTCGGTCGAACATCCACGGACCGATGACCGCGGTCAGGATCGCCATGACGACGATCGCGGTGTAGTAATCAGAGTTGAGAGCGCCCACCTGGTACGCCGATACGGCGATGATGACCCCTACTTCCCCGCGGGCCACCATCGCCGTCCCGATCTCGAGCCCTCCCTGCCACCCGTGCTCTCGGCTGTCCAGGGCGCCGGCGCCGATCTTGACCGCGATCGCGATCCCGGTAACGGTCAGCGCGAGCGGCCACACCGCGAGAAGATCCGCGCCGGAGATCTGGAGACCGATGAACAGGAAGAAGAAGGGAACGAGGAACTCGTTGAGCGCGCCAAACGACCGGGCAAGTCCGTACCTCGGCGCCACATCGCCCATCGCGATCCCTGCGAGGAACGCACCGACGATCGCCGCGAGAGCGAAGGACTCGGCGAGCGCGCCCGCGCCCAGACACAGCAGTAGCGCGAGGACGAAAGGACCGTTCGAGATCGGCTTCTCCCCGGAAGGCTCGGAGGTGGCTCTGGACAGGTAGCGCCGCACGACCGGCCCCGTTACGTAGATCGTCAGGGCCACCATGCCCACGGCCATCACGACGACGAGACCGACCTGGTAGCTCAGATCGACCGAGCTCTGGCCCCGGGCGAAGCCGAGCAGGATGGCGAGCGCTACGAAGGCGATGATGTCCTCGATCACGGCCGCGGTGAGTATCAACCGCCCCTCCGGGCCCTCTAGAAGGCGGTGGCTCTCGAGCACGTGGGCGACGATCCCGACCGAGGTGGCGACGAGCGCGATCCCCACGAAGAGCCCGGCGAGATAGTTGCTCACTCCCTCGAAGGCGAGGAATAGCCCGAGGCCGATCAGGAACGGAACGATCGCTCCGAAGATGGCGATCTTCGCCGCCGGCCGGCCGAGCTCGAGGAGGTCGGCCGGCCGCATTTTCATCCCCACGTAGAAGACGAGGAACACGAGGCCGAGTTCGGCGAGCGCTTGAACCACCTCGAGGTTCCCGTTCCCGCTTGGGGAGAGGCTCAGGAAGCCGAGCAGGCTGAACGACCCGACGGCGACGTTCGCGATGACGATCCCGGCGATGATCTCGCCGACCATCGACGGTGCACCCAGTCGCTGCGCGATCAGCCCGAGTCCCTTTGCGAGAAGGAACGTCAGAAACAGGACGCCGAGCAGGGAGGGGATGGTCGCGTCCACCTCCCGATGGAGCGCCGGGCGGATTATGCCAGTTGCGTCAGGCTGGCATCAATGCTCGACGCGCGTGCCCGCACGGCCGGCGAGCGCCCGGGGAAGCGATCGGATATCGGAGATGAGGAAGGTGCGGCCGCCGTTCCGCAGGAACCGGATCCCGGCCTCGACCTTCGGGCCCATGCTCCCCTCGGCGAACTCTCCCCGCTTCCAGTATCGGATGAGCTCGTCGAGCGCCACACGCCCGAGCCAGCGGGGGTGGTCGCTCTGGTAGTCGAGGGCGGCGCCGGGAACATCCGTCACGATCGCAAGGGTGTCCACGTCGAGGGTGTGAGCCGCGAGCGCAGCCGCCCGGTCCTTGTCGATGACCGCATCGACCCCCTCCCAGTGTCCCCGACGACGCACAACCGGGATCCCGCCTCCTCCGGAAACAACGAAGACGCACTGGGCACCGAGATCGGCGGCGAACATCGCTCGCACCGCGTCTCCCTCGAGCCAGCGTAGCGGTCGGGGAGAGGGCACCACTCGCCGCCAGCCTCCGCGTCCGAGATCCTCGCGCATCGTCCAACCGTGTTGGCGGCGGAGCTCTCGGGCCTCGCGGGCGGAGTAGAAGCGCCCGACAGGCTTCGTAGGCGAGCGGAAGGCCGGATCGCGCACCGACACTTCGGTCCGGCTGATGATCGGGATCACCCAGCGGGGGACGCGGGCGTGTTGGAACGCGGCGCTGAGCTCCTGCGCGATGAGGTATCCGATCTGACCTTGGGTCTCGGCCCCGAGCACATGCATCGGCGGTGCCGGCACCTCGCTCGCCCCCAGTTCGGCCTCTCGCATCAGGTCCCCCACCTGAGGACCGTTGCCGTGGGTCACGATGAGTTCGGGGCCCCGCCGTGCGACGCGCGCGAGCACGCTCGCGGTCTGGCGCATCTGGCGCATGGCCTCGGCCCATGTTCCCGGATCGTGCGCGTGTTGGATCGCGTTGCCGCCGAGCGCGACCAACAGGCGGGTCGACTGGGCCGGTGCGCGACCGGGCTCTAGCCGTGGGCGAGGGTTCGTCACGAGGGGGCCCGCTGGGTGACGCAGGTCATGCAATGAGCGCCCCCATATCCGCCCGTGATCGCGCGAAGGTTGAGGGGAACAATCTCGATCCCTCGGTCACGCAGCCGCGAGGTGTGCGGGAAGAATCCGCCGTGCCGCAACTCCTCGCGTTCCTGCCGCACGAGCTCCCAGAGCGCCCGGTAGCGATAGGGGTTGCGCCGGGCCACCAGTGACAGGCCCTCCATGACACTGTCGACCTCCTGTTCGACCTCGACCGCCAGGATCTTCCGATCGCGTAGGCACAGGAAGTTGGACGCGTAGGACATCTGCTCGAGCGTAGAGAGCGCGAGCACCTCGAATCGCTTCTCCGCGAGATACTCGCTCAGCGTTCGGGTCTTCGGCTCTCGGACGAGCGGCCCGCGGCTCCTGCGGCGGTACACCTCGACCCGCGCGGTGCGCAGCAGGACTTCGGAGCCCACTGCGATCCCCGCTCCGGGGACGTTGAAGTACGTATCGAGATGCATGTCGATCATTCGATCGGGATCGTCACCGGGGATCGCGGGATGCGTCGGCTGGTGGACGACGCCGATCTCGTCGACGCCGAGCGGCATCGCGAGGATCTGGCGGACGCCGCTCGCATTCGTCCGATCCCCCGTTCCGAGCAGAGCGAACCTGCCGAGTGGCATGAAGTCCCCGCCCTCGAACGTCCCGGGGGCGCGGACCCTTCCAGCGATGGTCATCCCGGCCGATCCCAACAGCGTGCCGGTCAGAAGCGGTTCGTTGCGCCGCTGGGGTTTGGCCATGCGCCCGAGGATGAACCCCTTCGCCGAGAGGGCCTGCTGATCGCGCATGAAGTACAGGTTGGCGAGCGGGCCGTCGAGTTCGACCTTCGGCAGGATGACCCGGGTCCCGGGGTGCCGACGGAGGGCGACCGACGGACGCAGGAGGAGAATGTTGAACAGGGTCTCGGCGTCGAAGGAGTCGAGATTGCGACGGAACGCACGGCGCGATCGGTCGACCATCTCTTTCGGGCCGGAGTAGCGCACGATCTCTTCGGCATGCGCCCGGAACTCTTCCACGAGTTCCGGGTGGCGGGCGCCGACCTCGATAGCGAACCGCTTGAGTCGCCGTACGCGGACTCCCGCCTCGGCGAGCGCATGCTCAAGCGTGCTGTGCTCGTAGACAGCTTCGTCGATGCTGAAGGCGCGTTCGTACAGGAACGAGTACGGTTCCATCAGTCCGAAGAACATCTCGATCCCAGGGCGGTGGATCAGAACCTCTCTCAGGGGGTTCCACTCCGCGTGCGCGTGGTTGGCCATGATCGGTCCTTACGCGCGGGGCGTACCGGGAAGCGCACGTGGAGCGGGAGACGTGGCCACGATCGGGGTCGGGCGAGGATGAATCCTACTGCGGTAGCCCCATGCGAACATCCCGACCCCAACGACTCTTCGCACCACGAGATCCTACGGAGTGTTGATGATTCCCATCGGTCGGATCGTGATGGAAGAGCTCGGCGGGGCCAGGAAGTTGTCGTAGATGAAGGACGGACTCCCGAGGTAGGAGATTCCGGTCGCCCTGGAGGAGGCTAACCTCGCACTTGAGGTTCGGCCGGCCGTCAGCCAGGTTCGTACTCGGCCCAGCGGAGGCCGGGGGAGGCGGCCGGTACGGCCCGTGAACCCGGCTTGACTACCCGATGTCCCACGGCTCCGGGGAGTGAACCAAGAGCGCGAGGGCGTCCCGGCTCGGTGGACGATGACGGGCCCGCCGGGATTCGAACCCGGGTTTGAGGCTCCGGAGGCCCCCGTGATATCCAAGCTATACTACGGGCCCAGTGTGTGATCGTCAAACTATCGTGGTTGCGAGCTGCCTGCTCTCGGCCTAGCCTCCCTCTCCGTGGCGGCCCAGCACGAAAGCCCCTACTGGCTTTGCCCGAAGTCGGTTCGTGGTTTAAGGACCACGCTTCGACCGTGAAGGGCTCGAGGCAATTGAACCGAAGCGAACTCTACGGATGAACGAAAGGACCGGACGGGCCAGCGGATTCGTAGAGGACCGACGCGAGGGCTGAGGGTTCGGTCGACCGGTCCTTCCCCGGGCCGGACCTGCCCCGTCGGGACGGGGTCAAGCTATATGCTCGGGCCCCCCGTTCTCAAGGACAGATGAGCGCGGAGCTGGCACCGGCCGACCCACGCCGGGCCCTAGCCGCGACGGGCCGTCGATTCCTCTCGGGGTTCCCTCCGGTCCGCCTCGTTTGGATTTCCCTCGTCGTCCTCGGTATCCTGGGAGTCCAGTATCTGAACGGGCTCGGCCTCGCCTCCCTTGTGGTCCTGCCGATCGTCGCCGTCGTTACCGACCTCTTCTTTCAGCGGGTCCGATTCCCTCGTCTGAGATTTCCGGATGCGGCGATCGCGACGGGCCTGTTTCTGGCCCTGATCTTCCCGCCGAACGTGCCCCTCTTCCTCGCCGGGGTGGCCGCGTTCGCGGCTATCTCGGTCCGGCACGTCCTGCGCTTCCGTGGCCGGCCCTGGCTCAACCCGGCGGTGTTCGGCGCTTTGCTCGGAGCGCTCCTCCTCGGTCTCGCCCCGGCCTGGTGGGTGGCGATTGGCCCCTCGGGCGAATTCGCGATGCTACTGCTCGGTGCATTGCTCCTGGCCCGGAACTGGAGGGCGTGGCGGCTTCCGGTCACCTTCTTCGCAGCGTACGCCGCCCTGACCCTCGTCCAGCACGTGCTCGTCGGGGCCTCCACTTCTCCGAACGTTCTCCTCTTGGAAACGATCGACCCGGTGACGCTGTTCTTCGGCCTGTACATGGTCGTGGAACCTCGGAGCTCGCCGGCGGTGCCGTACGAGCAACCCCTCTTCGCCGGTATCGTCGGCGTCGCTGCCGCTCTATTGCCCACGGTGCTCCCCAGCTTGGCGCTCTTCCTGGCTCTCCTCATCGGCAACATCCTCGCGCTGGTCCTGCGGCGTTCCCCCACGGGTGTGATCGCCCCGGTGGCCCGGCCGGCCGCCTCGGCTCGACGTTCACCGAAGCGCCGCGGAGCACCCGCGCCGCTCCCCGAGCGGTGGCCGGTCGGCTATCGCATTACCGCGGGTGTCCTCGCCCTGGTTCTGGTGGGAGCGGTGGTCGGGTCGAGCCACATCACCGTCGCCCCCGTCGTCCGACTTCAGGCACCGGGCGGTGGCGGCACTTCCGCTGCCGGCTGTCAGGTCGATAACCCGTCCATCTCCCCCGCGACGCTCGCCTCCCTCCACAAGATGCTTGGCCCCTCGGTCATCCTCTCCTACAATAGCGCTACCGGCCTCGTGGTCTTTTACGATCCGGTCAATCAAGTCACCGTGACCGAATACGATCTGTACGAGGACTTTGGCTACGCCGAGTTCAACGGCGACGATTACGCCGTAAGTGGCTGTTCCGGTTAAGGGGCAGCCCGCCGATCCGACCGCTGCATTGGTGACGATCTACGCTCCGAAGGCCTACAGGGCGAGTTCGTAGTGGAGGAACTTCTCATCTCGCACCCAACCGTGTGCGGAGTACAGTCGTTGAGCGGCTCGATTCCCTCGAGCGGTATCCAGAATCAAGCCGGCCGCGCGAGCGGCCCGGGCCTCGGCTTCCGCTCGATCGAGCAGTTGGCGCGCAATCCCTCCCCGACGCGCCTCCGGGCGCACATAGAGATCGTTCAGGATCCACAGAGGGCGCAACGCGAGCGAGGAGAACGTTGGGTAGATCAGCGTGAACCCGAGCGCCTCCGTCTTCTCTTGGGCCAAGAATATGATCGCCTGGTCCCGAGCGAGGCGCTCTTTCAGGTATCGATAGGCCGCAGGTGGGTCGGACGTTCGGTGGTAGAACCGCCGGTACGCATCGAACAGTGGAACTACGCTCCGGACCTCGGTTCTTCCAACCCGCCGTATCCGGAGGGCGGAAATCTGCGAACTCATGTTCTCTCTACCGTAGGTCGAGCCGCCTCATAGACCGGAGCACCCGACGATCCGGGTCGGCATCGCCGGCACCCCGCTCGCCCACCCAAGTGCGATTCTCCGGGCATCGTCGGACTGCTCGCCGTCGGTACCGACACGCCCGGTCTCCGTGTCCCGGAGATCGCCACCGTTCCGGTTCTCTCCACGGAAGATCCTGACGCCGCGTGGGCGCGATGCGGCCTCGCGTTCCGGGGATCCTCCTTCGAGCGGGGTCTAC
>JAKAZU010000108.1 GCA_021826525.1 Thermoplasmata archaeon | reverse complement strand
CGCGGCCCACGTCGCCGCGCACGGTGGGCGGTTCGAGGACGCCGAGGGCGTGGTCGGCCTCGGGCCCGGCCCTTCCGCTGCGACCTGGACGTTCGATCCGTCCGACCCGCTGGCCGGTCGGCTCTCCCCCGGGGGCCCCGCCCCAACCGCAGTTCGACACCAGATCGAGCTCGCGGACGCGCGCATGCGCGTCGCGCAATCCTCCCTCTCCTCGCTCGGCCGATCGGCCGGGCTCATCGAGGAGCTACTCCAGGAGGAACCGAAATGACCGAGTGCCCAGCGTGCGATGCCCACGTCGAATGCGCGACCATGGTGGCCGGAGAGATCTTTCCGTGCACCGACTGCGGGACCGAGCTCGAGGTCGTGACGACTCTACCGACCGCGGTCCAGCTGGCCCCGAAGGAGGCGGAAGACTGGGGTGAGTGACGCCCTCCGCCTCGGGATTTTCCTGACCATCGTCCGACCCGAAGAGAAGCAGATCCTCCAGGCCGCCGAGGCCCGTGGGATCACGGTCGAGCGCCTCGACGACGAGCGGATGGCCTTCGACCTAGAACCGCCGGACCTGCCTGTCGACGTGATCCTGAACCGTTCGGTCAGCCACTCCCGCGGCCTGTACGCGATGCGCTTCTTCGCCCACTACGGAATCCCCACCGTCAACGCGGCCGACGTCATCGAACGGGCCGGCGACAAGATTCTCGGATCTCTGCGACTCCGGGAGGCCGGGATCCCGACTCCCCGAACGATCGTGGCGCTCACCCCGGAGGCGGCGTTGATCGCGCTCGATCAGATCGGCTACCCCGCCGTCCTGAAGCCTCCGATCGGCTCGTGGGGTCGACTGATGGCCCGCGTGCACAACCGCGAGGAGGCGGAGCAGATCATCGAGCACAAGGTCGCGCTCGCCTCTCCGCAGCACTCCGTGTTCTACGTACAGGAGTACGTGCCCAAGCCCGATCGCGATCTGCGCGTCTTAGTCATCGGACGGACGGTGGTGGGAGCCATGTATCGACGTTCGAGCGACTGGCGGACCAATGCGGCCCGCGGGGCCGAATCCGAGGCCTTCGAACCTCCGGAGCCCGTGCGTGCACTCGCGATCCGCGCCGCCGAGGCGATGGGCGGAGGCATCCTCGCGGTGGACCTGATGGAGGCTCCCAGCGGGCTCGTGGTCCATGAGGTCAATCCCACCCCCGAATTCAAGTCCCTACAGGCGGCGACCGGCCTCGACATCGCCGACCGCATCCTCGATTACGTCGCCGAGGTCGCCCGACGATGAGAGCCTCCGTGGTGGGCGGCAGCGGATACGTCGGTGGCGAACTTCTGCGCCTCCTCCTCCGACACCCGCGCATCGAGCTCGAGCAGGTCTCCTCCGACTCGATGGCCGGCAAGGCGGTGACCCGGGCTCATCCCAACCTGCGCCGAACGACGGATCTGAGATTCGTCCCCCACGGCGAGCTCAAGCCCGCCGAGGTCACCTTTGTCGCGGTTCCGCACCGCGAATCGATGCATCGGATGCCCGAGTGGCTCGCTCGAGGGGGGATCGTCGTCGATCTCAGCGCTGACCACCGGCTGAAGGACCCCAGCCTGTATCCGCAATATTACGGGGTCGCTCACCCGCATCCCGAACTGCTCGTTCGTTCGGTCTACGGCCTGCCCGAGCTCCACCGCGAGGAGATCCGCGGGTCCTCGTTGATCAGCAACCCTGGATGCATCGCGGCGGCGACGATCCTCGCCCTGCGACCCCTCGTGGCCTCCGGCCTTGTGGATACGGATCGGCCGGTGGTCGTGGACGCCAAGAGCGGGTCCTCGGCCGGAGGCAGCGACAGTGGCCCCGCGTCGTCCCACCCGGAGCGTTCGGGCTCGATGCGCCTCTATGCGCCCGCCGGCCATCGGCACACCGCGGAGATCGAACAGGAGACGGGAGCGAAGATCGGCATGTCGGCGCATGCGGTCGAGGCGGTCCGCGGCGTCCTATCGACGAGCCACGCGTTCCTGCGGGCGCCCGTGGACGAGAAGGAGATTTGGAGGGTCTACCGGGCCGCGTACGGTTCCGAGCCGTTCGTCCGGATCGTGCACGAGGCCGATGGCATCCACCGGGAACCGGAACCGAAGGTGCTCAGCGGGTCGAACTATTGCGACATCGGCTTCGCGCTCGATGCCCATACGGGCCGGATCATCGCTACCTCCGCGATCGACAATCTGATGAAAGGAGCCGCCGGCAACGCCCTGCAAGCGCTGAACGTGGCGGCGGGGTTTCCCGAGACGATGGGCCTCGAGTTCCCCGGCCTGCATCCGATCTAGAGCCATGACGATCGTCATCAAGATCGGGGGCGCCGAGGGCAACGAGGTAGGCCCCGTGCTCGCCGATCTCGCGCGCCGCACGGACTACGTGCTGGTCCACGGTGGCTCGGGGGAGATCGATCGACTGGGCGAGTCGATGGGCCACCCCTCGAAGTACTACACGTCTCCGAGCGGAGTCGTATCCCGACACACCGACTCCGAGCACATGGACGTGGTGGTGCTGGCGATGGCCGGTCGGATCCAGACCGAGCTCGTCCGCGCGCTCGGTGCGCTCGGCGTGCGTGCGGTGGGACTCAGTGGGGCGGACGGGGGCCTCCTGATCGCCCGAAAGAAGGAGGCGAGCCGCGCGATCGAAGACGGAAGGGTCGTTCGCGTGAAGGACGACCGCTCCGGCGTCGTCGAGGAGGTGCGCGCGGATCTGCTCCGGGTATTGCTGGGCGCCGGGTACGTTCCGGTCGTAGGGCCGCCCGCCATCTCCCGCGCGGGAGAATTGCTGAACGTCGACGCGGATCGAGTGGCCGCTCAGGTCGCGGTGGCACTCGGCGCCGAAACGCTCCTCCTGCTCACGAATGTGGGCGGCGTGCTGCGCGATCGGCACGATCCGGAGAGCCGGTTCGACTCGGTCTCCCGCGATGCGGTCGATTCCATGATGCCGTACGCCGAAGGGCGAATGC
>JAKAZU010000107.1 GCA_021826525.1 Thermoplasmata archaeon | reverse complement strand
CGTGGCCTGCCCATCCTGTTCCTGTGGGGGCCGATCTACATCCTCCTGGGACGCGGCAGCCCCGCGCTCACGGGTTGGTTCACGCTGTTGAATGCCCTCCTCGGGGTCACGTGGGCCTTCATCAGCACCGCGAGCACGCTTTTCCTGATGCGACTGGTCGGTCGATCGGCGCGCGGCCGCGCGCTCGGCCTGTACAACGCGATCGCCGGCCTTGGCGGATTGTTCGGCACGGTGGCCGGGGGGTACCTCTTCTCGACCTACGGCGTCGGTCTCACCTACTCGCTCGCGGCGGGGATCGTTCTGTTCGGGATGGCCATGCTCGTCCCGATCCCCTACCATTCCTTCCGCGTTCCGTACCGGGCCATCTCCCATCGAAGCTGGGGTCGCGACATGCGCGGAACGACCGCTCCGCCCCGCAGAGGGCACGCTGCCGGCGAGTCGGGTTCCTCAGGGGGACGGAGGGAGGGCGACGCGCACCCGCCCGCAAGGGCCTCGCACGGTCCGCCCACCTCGGCCACGCACCCTAAAGACCCACCCCCTCGTGGCGCGGACCGTGAGCGCGGACCTCCAGCCCCCCGAGAATGAGCGGGCGGTGGGACTCGCGTTCTACGCGACCCGCGCCCACGGGGTGCCGGGGACCCTCAAAGCCAACCCTGAATCCTTCCATGTACGCGAGATCTCCGCCTACCCGGTTCCGCAACCGGACGGACGCTTCGTCGTGGTCCGGATCGAGAGCCGAAACTGGGAACAGCACGAACTCGCGAGCGCGCTCGCCCGCAGGCTCGGCCTCGCTCCCAATTCGGTCCGGTGGGCCGGGACCAAGGATCGACGCGCCCTCACCGAGCGACTGTTCTCCTACGTGGGTCCCCTGCCCGCGGCCGATCTCCATCTTGCCGATGCGACGATCGTTGAGGCGTACCGCGCTCGGGACGGACTTTCCCTGGGGCACCACTATGGGAACTCGTTCGAGATCCGGGTCTCGGACCTTCCGATGTCGTCGGAGGAGGCGGTGCTCGCGTACGGCGCGGTCCTCCGAGAGCTCGAAGAGGCCGGCCGCTTTCCGGACCTCTTCGGCCTGCAGCGCTTCGGGGAGGTCCGTCCGGTGACCCACGAGGTCGGCCGCGCGCTCGTTCAGGGTCGAGTGGACGAGGCGGTGGAGATCTACCTCGCACGGATTCCTCCCGGGGACGATCCCTCCCGATCCCCCGCCCGCGCGGCGTATGCTGCGGACCACGACGCGGTGCGAGCCCTCCGCGACTTCCCGCGCGAGTACCGGTTCGAGCGCTCGATGCTCGAACACTTGGCCCACGGCCATCCGCCCGAACGCGCCTTCCGCGCGCTCAATCGCGAACTTCGCCTGCTCTTCGTCCACGCCTACCAATCCCTCCTGTTCAATCGCTGGGTCAGCCGGCGCCGCTCGCTCGGAATCCCACTGAACATGCCCGAGGAGGGCGACTACATCCTGCGGGTGGGGCGGGACGGCACGATGCGGGGGCAGGATGCGATCCCCGTCGATCGAGACAATGTTCCGGAATGCGCCGATCTCGTCCACCGCGGGCGGGCGGTCGTCGCCGGCCCGCTCATCGGGTTCGAAACGCCGCGACGCGCGGGTCGGGTGGGGGAGCTCGTCGATCAGGTGCTCGCCGACGAAGGGGTCACGCCGAAGGAGTTCGAGCTTCCTCATACCCCCGACATCTCGAGCGCAGGATCGTGGCGCCCCGTGACCCTGGCCCTACCGCCGATCGGGATCTCTCCGGACCCTTCAGGGGAGGGAGGAGACGGAGTCTGGTTCCGGTTCGCGCTCCCGAAGGGCGCCTACGCGACCGTCCTGCTCCGGGAGTTCCTGAAAATCGGCTCGAGCGGGTAGCCCGCGCGCGCGTGGAGCCGCATCTACAAATACTGAGCATCGGGGTTGGAAGGGCGCGGAGCTCAGGTTCGTGGCGCTCGAGTCCCCCCGGCCATTCCTCAGGGGCCCGGGCGCCGTTCCTGCGACGGCCTCCGAGGCCGTTCGGGGTCCCGCCCGAGCGCCGACCGGGGTTCCCGACCTCGACTACCTGACGGGCGGGGTCCCGGCGGGATCGGTCATCCTGCTCCTGGGAGAGCCGGGAGCGGGACACCCCGAGTTCGCGTTGACCTCGGCCGTCCACCTCATGCTTCACCGCGAGGATCCCTCCCAGCATCGGATCTACCTCGGCACGGCCCCCGGCCCGTTCGTCTACCCGGACGGCATCCTCTACGTCAGCCTGACCCGATCCCGGGAGCAGATACTCGACGAAGCGCGTGCCGCGTTCGACTCGAGCTACCCGGACGCGCTCACGCGCCACCTCACCTTCCGAGACCTCTCCTCCGCCTACTTCGCCGACACCGTCGTTCCCTCCGCGTGGGCCGCCGTGCCGAGCCCGCTCCTCGGAGGGGGCCCTCGGGGAGGGAGCGCGGACGCGGGACCTCTCGCGGCTCTCGCCAACGCGCTCGAACCGGGAGGGCAAGCGAACCTCGTCATCGTCGATTCCCTCACCGATCTCCTCGTGCGCCGGGGCGTCGAGCCCGGAGACCTCCTGACCCTCGTGAAGGGACTGCGCCGCCGGGCGAAGGAGTGGGGCGGCATCGTCTATCTCCTGCTCTCCCAAGGGGTCGCGGCGCCCGCCACGGAAGAGGCGATCATCGATTCGGTCGATGCCGTGTTCGCCTTCCGTTGGACGACCGCGCCGAACCGGACCCACCGGCAACGCGTGCTCCTCATCGAGAAGTCGATGCCCGTGCTCGCTCACCTCGCCGAGGAGTACCAGGGTCGGTTCGTCGTCCGCGTCCATCACCTGACGGGGCTGGTGACCACGCAGCATGAGCGGATCTGAGCCGCCTCACCCCAAGGTCCCGACGGGGATCGCGGGTCTCGACCAGATGCTCCGGGGAGGTCTCCCCGCCGGGCACGTCGTGCTCGTGACCGGACTACCGGGGACCGGGAAGACCTGAGATCG
>JAKAZU010000106.1 GCA_021826525.1 Thermoplasmata archaeon | reverse complement strand
TCCGCACGGATGAAAGGCCTCAGCGAATTCGCCGTGCTGTACAAGCACGCCCTTCGCACGGCCCTGATCTCCACCACCACGGTGCTCGGCATCACCATCGCGGGCTTACTGAGCGGCACGGTCGTGGTCGAGGAGATCTTTCGCTGGCCGGGGATCGGACTGTACGCCTACGATGCCATCCAAGGCAGTAACATCCCCGGGACCGTCGCCGTGGCGATCGTCTTCGCGGTGGGAGCGGTCGCCGCGAATTTGATTGCCGACATCCTTTACGGCTTCCTCGACCCGAAGGTGGCGTGGAGGTAGGGACGCATGGAGCCCCATCCTCCATCTTCGGATCGGCCGGGGGTGCCCGGCGGCACTCGCTCGGGGAGGATGGGATCGGTCGCACGGGGAGTGGGCCGGGGCGCGGCCACAGCCTTCCGTTCCCTGAGGACCAACTCCCTCTCGTTCGCCGGGTTCGTCCTCGTGGTCATCTTTTCGGTCGCCGCGGTCGTGATCTGGGCGGATCCAGCCGTCTTGCCGTACCCGGCGCTCGCGATCTTCACCGGCCCTCTGAGCCAGGGTCCCACCTGGCTGCACCCCTTCGGGACCGATGAGCTCGGGCGAGACATCTTCTCCAACGTCCTCTCGGCCCTTCCGACGGATCTCGGAATCGGGGTCTCGATCGCCGGAGCGTCCCTCCTGTTCGGAGGAGGACTGGGGATCCTGGCCGGCTACTACGACCGGCCGAGAAGTCTGAGCGCGGTCGCGTCGATGACGATCCTGCGCGTCACCGACCTCTTTCTCGCGTTCCCGAGCCTCATCCTCGCACTCGCGATCACGGTGGCCCTGGGTCGAGGAGTGCTCCCGATCGTGCTCGCCGTCTTTCTCACGTGGTGGCCGTACTACGTTCGTTTGGTGCGGGGCGAGGTTCTCGCGGTCAAGAACCAACCGTACATCGCCGCTGCGCGAGCCGCTGGGGTGACCGAGCGCCGGATCGTCCTGCGCCACGTCCTACGGAACATCCTCGAGCCCGTGATCGTGTACTTCACGCTCGACATCGGCACGGTGATCGTCACCTTCTCGACCGTGGCGTTCGTCACCGGCGGGGTGCCGTACCCGACGAGCCCCCCGGTCGAATGGGGAGCGATGATCGCCTTCTACGCCGATCGCGTGAACAGCCTGCCGTGGACCGTCATTTTCCCCGGTCTCGCGATCTTCGTCACGGTGCTCGCCTTCAGCCTCCTGGGAGATGGACTGCGCGACTTGCTTGACCCGCGCAGCCGCCGGATCACGGCCCAAGCCGGGGCGTCCCTCCCGCCGCCCACCGGAGCCGAGCTCCCCACCGCCGAGGCCGGGAGCGACCCGTACGCGGGGGTCGCGCCGTGACCGAGCCTATCCTCTCGATCGAGGACCTGAGCGTCAGTTACGCCACCGCCAGCGGAAGTGTTCACGCCCTCTCGCACGTCTCCCTCGAGATCCTCCCGGGCCGGGTCACCGGCATCGTCGGGGAGACCGGCTGCGGAAAGAGCACGCTCGCCCATGCCATCCCCGGGCTCCTGCCCGTCCCCGCGGCGCAGGTCCGGGGAGGTCGGATCATCTACCGTGGCATCGACCTCACGAAGCTGCCCCGATGGAAGCTCCCGATGGTGCGGGGCACCGGGATCGGCATGATCTTCCAGGAGCCGCTCAACTCGCTCAATCCCGCCTTCCGAATCTACGATCAAGTGGCCGAGGCGATCCGGATCCGAAGGATCCGGGAGCGAGGGGCGGGAGCCACGCATCCGGAGGGAGCTCCGTTCGACTACTCGAGGCCCGAATCCCCTTCCACCGCCGCGACGCTGACCCGCCCGATCCTTCCCGGCGGTGCGGTCCAGGAGCACCTCAAGACGCGGGGCCTCCACGATCCTTCGATGCACGACGAGGTCATCGAGGCGTTGACGCTCGTGCGGATCAACGACCCCGAGACCATCGTCCGGCTCTATCCGCACGAGCTCTCGGGAGGAATGCGCCAGCGCGTGATGATCGCGCAAGCGCTCTCGGAGCGCCCTTCGCTCCTCATCGCCGACGAGCCGACGAGCGCCCTCGATGTGACGATCCAGGCCCAGGTGCTCACCCTGATGAAGGAGTTGATCGACGAGCTCCACACCTCGATCCTCTTCATCAGCCACGACCTGGGCGTGATCGCCGAGATCGCGGACGACGTGGGCGTCCTGTACGCCGGCCGGCTCGTCGAGCTCGGTCCGGTGGCCGAGGTCTTCGAACGCCCTCGCCATCCGTACACGCGAGCTCTCCTCCACGCCGCCCCGAGCCGTTTCAAGGACGAAGGCCCGCTCGATTCGATCCCGGGAACGGTGCCGAACCTCGCGCGCCTCCCGATGGGGTGCGTCTTCCATCCCCGGTGCGCCTTCGCCCGGGAGAATTGCCCGGCCGATCCCGCGCCGCCGCTGCGTCCGATCGGGACCGCGCCCGCCGGGGAGCACCGCACGGCCTGCTGGCATGCCGAGGAGGTGACGTAGTGACGGACGCGGCCTCCGAACCCCTCCTTGAAACCACCTCCATTGCGAAGTACTTCCCGCTCCCGGTGAGCGCTCGGGACTGGCTGGGGCGTACCCCCGCCCGCTCGATCCATGCCGTGGACCAGGTCTCGCTCACGGTCCGGTCCGGAGAGACCCTCGCCCTCATCGGGGAGAGCGGTTCGGGAAAGACCACCTTCGGCTGGCTCGTCGCCCGCCTGCACGAACCCACCCAGGGTACGATCCGCTTCCGGGGGCAGGACGTGACGCATCTTTCCGGCTCCGCGCTTCGTGCCTGGCGTCGCAACGTTCAGATCGTTTTCCAGGACCCCGTCGGTTCTCTCGACCCTCGCTTGAGGGTCTGGCAGATCGTGAGCGAACCGATCCGGGCCCAGCTCCCTCTGAGGCGGGCCGCGGTACGCGAGCGTGTCGCGGAGCTGCTCCCGCAGGTCGGACTCCCTTCCGATTGCCTCGACCAGTACCCGCACGAATTCTCCGGCGGGGGTCGTCAGCGGCTCTCGCTGGCCCGTGCGCTCAGCATCAACCCTTCGTTGGTGGTCCTCGACGAGCCGACCAGC
>JAKAZU010000105.1 GCA_021826525.1 Thermoplasmata archaeon | reverse complement strand
TCTTCTCGGGACGGAGGGTCTTCCTACCGGGCATCTTCCTTCCTACCAGAGCCGGACGGCCGGCCCCATGGTGGTCTTGACGTAGACCGACTCGATGTTCGTTCGACCGCGCTCAAGCTTGCCCACCACCCGGCTCAGGAGCGCATCGACGTTCTGTGCGATCTGTTCCGGCGGCATTCCGCGGGCTCCGACGGCGGCGTGGAAGGTGCGGTTGCCCTTCGAGCGGACTCGGACGGATCGTTGAAGCGCCTTGATCAGGTTCGTGGGATCGCTGCCGGGAGGAACGGGGCGGGGCATCTTGCCGCGCGGACCGAGTACCACTCCGAGGCGTTTGCCGATCGTCGGCATCAGCGGGGCCTCGGCGAGGAAGAAGTCGATGTCATCGACCGTGCGCTTCGCTCCCTTCGCGTCCTTCATGAAGTCCTCGAGTTCGGTGGACGGAATGATCTTGTCGGCGATCCCGCGGACCTTCTGGCACATTTCGGGAGTACCGAAGAGGGCCACCTTGACCGGCTTGCCACGCCCGCCGGGGAGAGGCACGTCGTCCTCCAGGCGATTCTTCGGGATCGCGAGGTCCAGGTCCTTGAGGTTGATGGAGAGCTCCACGGACTCGGGGAACTTGCGTTCCGGCCCCTTCTGGAGCGCCTCTGTGACGACCTCGAGCGAGTTGCGATCTGCCATCGGTGAATCCGGTGCGGCGGCGGAGCAGGCACCCCTACTTAAAGCGTACGAGAGTGCTTCTGGGCTTTCGGGGAGGTGTCTAATCACCAAAACGCATCGCAGAGACCGTTCCATCCTACAAATGAAAGCTGAGAGGGCCTCCCTACTTGTGGGGAGGATGAATCTACCTTCACTTGTAGATGGAAATCCTCCAAGACGATGGCCGCCCGTCGCCTCCGAGCCGCTTCCACGAGGCCCTTACGGACTAGGTGAATGCGCTGCGAGACGCGGGTGCGGCAGTTAAGGTCCCCCAAAAGACGCGAGCACATTTCACATCCGGTTTCAAAGCGTCCCAGCAGCAGCTTCCCAAAGCGCACGGCTTAAGACCCGGGTTCGGGTCGCTCCGGGCGGAGACTCCCGCGGGGAGGCTCCGCCTCGAGTCATGCCGGCGCACGAATTCTGCGGCGTCGTGGGAGTATCCCTCCAGGGCAAGCCGGCGGCCCCTCAACTGTTCCGGGGCCTGCGGGCCCTCCAGCATCGGGGCCAGGAGTCCGCCGGAATCGCCACGACCTCCCACGGAGTGCTCCATCTGCGCAAGGGGATGGGACTCGTCCACGAGATCTTCACGGAGGAGCTCGTCGATGCGCTCCGGGGAACGACCGGCATCGGCCACACCCGCTACTCGACGACCGGCACGAGCGACCTCGAGAACGCCCAGCCGCTGGTCGTGAAGCTGCGCGGCGAGGACGCCGCGATCGCGCACAACGGCGACCTCGTCAACTTCGAGCGCATCCGGCGTCGGCTCCAGGCACAAGGCGTGGAGCTGATGGGCTCTGCGGACAGCGAGACCATGGCGCAGATGATCGCCATCGAGTACGGCCGCACGCGGGACCTCGAGCCTGCGATCCGTCGCGCCTGCGCGGAGCTCGTGGGTGGGTACGCGGTGGTCCTGATCGTCGGGAACCGCATCGCGGCGTTCCGCGACCCGCTCGGGATCCGGCCGCTCGTCCTCGGCTCCCTCGAGGGGGGGGTGGCGGTCGCGAGCGAGTCGGTCGCCATCGAGCTGATGGGCGGCCGGACGATCCGGGATGTCGAGCCCGGCGAGGTCCTCATCCTCGAGCACGGGGAGATCACGCACACCTCGAAGATCGCCGGGACGGGAGAGCGCGCCCACTGTATGTTCGAGTGGGTCTACTTCTCCCGACCGGATTCGGTCGCCGAGGGTCGATCCGTCTACGAGGTCCGTCACCGGATCGGCCAGCAGCTCGCGCGCGAGGCGCCGATCGATGCCGATATCGTGGTGCCGGTCCCCGACTCCGCGCGCCCGCAGGCGCTCGGGTTCTCGGAAGCGACCGGGATCCCGTACGCCGAGGCGCTGATCAAGAACCGGTTCGTCGAACGAACGTTCATCCTTCCCGACCAGAAGCGCCGCGAGCAGGAGGTCCGTGTCAAGCTCCACCCGGTCCCGGGGCTCCTCAAGGGCCGACGGATCGTCCTCCTGGACGACTCGATCGTGCGCGGAACCACGCTCCGCGAGATCATCGGCATGGTCCGTTCGGCCGGTGCTTCCCGGGTCGACGTCCGGATCGGCTGCCCGCCGATCCGCGCGCCGTGCTACTTCGGCGTCGACATGAAGGTGCGCAAAGACCTCGTGGCGGCGGATCGTACCGAGGAAGAGGTCAGCGCGGTGATCGGGGCGGACAGCGTCCACTACCTTTCCATCCCCGGGCTCGTCGAGGCACTGAACATCAAGGCGGAGAACCTGTGCCTCGGTTGCCTCACCGGGCGCTACCCGGTCGAGGTCCCCCAGGAACGTCACCGCTACCAGAAGTCGCTCGCGGAGTTCTAGGGTGTGGCCGGCGCGCTCCTTCTATCCCGGGGCCGGTACGTCTTTCTCCTCCGGCCGGCTCCGGCCCGCCTCGTGGCGGCTCCGATCGCGGATGACCGGACCGTAGCGGCCCGCCGTTTGACCGGCGGGGCCCCGACGGAGCTCCCGCGGGCGATCGTCGATGCGATCCGGTCCCTAGGTCCCGCACCGCTCGCGGTAGATCCTCCGATGCTCGGCGGTCCGGCGGGCGAGCTCGGTGCCGTGATCGTGGGGCTCTCGCCGGCGGAGGTGCGCCGCGCACGGGAGGCGCTGCCGCCCCTCGAACCCCTCGAGGAGCGTCTCTTGATCCTCGCGGTCGGGCGAGCCGCCCTGGACGAGGCGATGCGCTCTCCGGAGGAGATGCTGGTGTCGCTGACGCGGGAAGAGGAACGTCTGGAACGGGCGCTTCGGAGGGAGGGTAACGCGGCGGAGCAGTTCGTGTCCGTCCCCGATTCGCCCCTCGCGGCGTACGCCGAAGCGTGGGACGGGTTCCGAAGGACCTTCATGCGTCACCACTCCGAGCTCGAAGGACGGGTCCGATCGCTGGCTCGGGAGATCGCGCCCAACCTCT
>JAKAZU010000104.1 GCA_021826525.1 Thermoplasmata archaeon | reverse complement strand
TTCCGGTTCGACGAGGTCGAACGGGCGTTCGGGATGATGGCGTCCAAGTCTGACGGGATCATCAAGCCGCTCATCGAATTCCAGTGAGGCCCACCCCGTGGCCGCCTCCCCTCTACCGGCCTCCTCACGGGGAAGGGCATAGGCTTCCGGCCCGGCAGCGTCAATAGAGCTCTCCGCCTCGCTCGATCCGATGCCCGACTTCCCCCACTCCGGCCCGTGGTTCGAGGCGCTCGTCGGCGCGCTCCCGCTCGGGCTGGCCACGGTCGGGCCCGACGGTCAATTGCGGTGGACGAATCGAACGTGGCACATGCACACCCGCCTCGAGATTCACCGTCCGGTAAGCCGGGTGGACGAAGTACTCGGGATCGCGGGAGCCCCGTATCGAGAGACCCTGCTCCGCTGGATCCGGGACGGAACGGCCGGGGTGCTCCGGTCGGTCCCGCTCGCGCGAGCGGGATCGGCGGGGGTGACCTACGCCGACATCGAAGTTCGCCTCGTCCCGCCCATCGCACCGGACTCCGACCGTCTCGTCGTCATCCACGACGTGACCGATCGGGCGATCGAGCACGACCGGGCGCGCCTGTTCTACGAGTCGTTCCTGACCTCGACGAACGCGATCGAGATCACGGACGACCAGGGGGTCCTCGTCGACGTGAACCCCGCGTTCGAACGGATCTACGGGTACTCGCGGGCCGAGTGCATCGGAAGGAGACCGAACATGGTCCGAAGTCATTCGACCCCGGCGGAGGTGTACTCGCGTCTCTGGGCGGACCTCCTCGATCCCTCCCGCGGATACTGGTCTGGAGAGATCATGAACCGGGACCGGTGGGGGCACGAACGTCTCGTCCTGCTCACCATCAGCGCCGTCCGGGACGATCGGGGGATCACCACCCACTATCTCGGAGTCGCGGTGGATCTTACCGAACAGCGGATCTGGCAGCGCAGCGCGGCCCACGCGGACCGCCTGGCCTCGATCGGCCAGCTCGCGGCCGGAGTCGCCCACGAGGTTAACACCCCCCTGACGAACGTGATGCTGGTCGCGGAGTCGCTCCGTCGGCGTAGCAAGGATCCGTGGGTGCTCGCCCGGGTCGATGCGATCACGAGTCAGATCGACATCGCCGCGAAGATCGTGCGGGGGCTGCTCGACTTCGCCCGTCGGTCCGAGCCCCAGATCGTCGCGCTCGATCTCGTCGAGGTCAGCCGCGCGGCGGTCGACTTCCTCCGTGGAAAGCAGTCGGCGAACATCGAACTCGAGGAGGTCTACCCGGCGGCTCCCGTCCCGGTCGCCGGGGATCGTGGCCAGATCATCCAGGTGCTCACGAACATTCTCAACAATGGCTACGAGGCCATGGACGGAGCTCCCGGCGGTCGTCTGCGGATCGAGGTCCGGGCGGTGGACCGGCTGGCGGAGGTCGAAGTGACGGACTCGGGGCCCGGGATCCCTCCGGAGGTGATCGAGCACCTGTTCGAACCGTTCTTCACCACGAAGCCGGAGGGGCGGGGCACCGGGCTCGGCCTCGCCATCAGCGACGGACTCGTCCAGGCGAATCACGGTCAGCTCGTCGCGCGGAACCGGCCCGAGGGAGGAGCGAGCTTTCTCGTGCGGTTGCCCCTTGCGACCGCTCCTCCGCTGGGCACCTGAGAGGTTGGCCCGTGCCGGAACCGGAGCCGGCGGCCCCGGGACGGGACCCAGAACGGCTTTGTCGGTCGAAGCTCCTCGCGGTGGCATGCGTCTGTTGCTCGTGGACGACGATGCCGTGATCCGAGAGGAACTCGGTGAGCTGCTTCGCGACGATGGCCACGCGGTCTGGGACGCCCCCTCGGTCCCGAAAGCCATCGAGATCCTCGAGCGAGAAGCGATCGACCTCGTTCTCACGGACCTCAAGATGCCGCGACACAGCGGGCTCGAGCTCCTCCGGGAGGTGCGCCGCCGCTGGCCGGAGGTCCTCGTCGCCGTTGTGACGGGGTACGCGACGGTCGAGACCGCGGTCGAAGCGATGAAGCTCGGAGCCTTCGATTACGTCCGCAAGCCGTTCCGCTTCGAGCAGGTGCGATCGATGCTCGACCTCGCGAGCCAGGCGATCCAGTTCCACGGCGACGGAGGCCGCATTCAGGACATCGACCGCACGCTCGAGGCGTGGACGACCGCGGATGGCCTGGACGTGCTGCACCTGACGGATCGGGCGGTCCGCCCGCGTCCCCGGGTCACCGTGGTCTCCACGGGGCTCGACCAGCCGGCGGAGATCCAGGCCCACCTCAAGACCTTCCTCGCGGACCGACCCCGCGGGGCCGTTCTCCTCGAGGGCGCGGATCGCCTCTTCCGCGCCCATCGGCGTACGGAGGTCATCCAGTTCATGGAACGGCTGAGGCAGGAGCTCGAGGGCCGAGGTCCATTGATGGTGACGTTCGACCCGGGCTCGATCTCGGTCGCGGACGTGGTCGATCTGCGAGCCCGAGTGCTCGCGGAGACGACGCGGGCGACCCTCGAGGCCCTCTCGAACCCGCTGCGGCGCTCGATCCTGCGGCGCGCCTCGCAGGGTCCGTGCACGTTCACGGAGGCGATGAGCGCGGCCGGGATCGATGAGACTCCCAAGGTCTCCTTCCACCTGCATCGCTTGGAGGAGGACGGGCTGCTGGTCCACTCGGTGGATGACTACCGGATCACCCCGCGCGGCCGGGAGGCGATGGCCCTTCTCGTGGAGATGGACGCGATCGCGACCCGAGGACTCAGTGGGAACCGGGTCCTTGCTCTGAGCCCGAACTGACGTCGCGACCTTCCGGGAAATCGATATCCCCCGGGGCCGCTCCTCTCCGGACGGCATGGTGGCCGATCCGTCACCGGCTTCCGCGCGGCCGCTGGTCATCCTGGGCGCGGGCTACGCGGGGCTCACGGTCGCTCAGCAGGTCCACCGGCTCTCCCGGGGGAAGCTCCCGATCGTCCTCGTCGACCGAAGCCCCGCCCACATCCTGCGGACCCAACTCTACGAGATCGATCGGATCGCCGCCTCGGGAGGGGACCTCCGCCGGTGGGCCGTCCCCCTCGCCTCGGTGTTCGAGAAGACCAACGTCCAGATCCGGACCGCCCGGGTCGAGCACGTCGA
>JAKAZU010000103.1 GCA_021826525.1 Thermoplasmata archaeon | reverse complement strand
GACGCGAGGAGGACGTAGATCGTGGCCGGCCGGCGACGCACCCGAGGCGGCCGCGGGGGAATGTAGCGGGGATATAGACCGGGGTAGATCTCCCAGCTGAAGAGGGGCGGATGGTCGCGCGGGAGCACGACCGGCACCGGGGTACGACATTGGGGGCACGGAATCCACTGCGTCGCAGGACCCGAGCCGGGGAGGACACCGAAGGTCGTGCCGCAGTGCGGACACCGGACCGGGAGCACGTCCGACGACATCCGGCGGCAACGACCCCGCACAGGGTCATATCGTTGCGTCGGGCGCTCGTGAAACCGCATGTCCGGGTCGTCGGCATCGATGACGGTGCCTTCCGTCGCGTGGATCGTCGCGCTCCCATCGCCGCGGTCACGGTCTCCGCACCGGAGTACGTCGAGGCGGTCGAGGTGGGCTCGGTCGAGGTCGACGGCCGCGACGCGACCGAGCGCGCGGTCGAGCTCGTGCGCCGGACCGGACACCTCGCCGATCTCCGGGCGGTACTCGTGGACGGGGTCGTACTCGGAGGGTTCAACGTGGTCGATCTCGATCGACTCGCGGGCGAGCTCCGTCTACCGGTCGTCAGCCTGACGCGCCGGGCCCCGGACCTCGCACGGATACGGGCCGCCCTCGTGAAGTGGTTCTCGCGGGACGCGCGACGTCGCTACGCACTCCTCACGGCCCATCGCCTGTTCCCGGTGCCCACCTCCGGGCGACCGATCTTCGCGAGCGTCGTGGGCTGCCGTCGGGTCGACGCGCTCGCGTTGATCCGGCGAACCACGGTACGGGGCTTTTGGCCGGAACCGTTGCGCCTCGCCCACCTGATCGCCTCGGCCGGAAGCGGCCGAGCGCGAGCCAAGGATTAAGGGGCGAGGGCTCGTACCGACCGTCCGGGCCTGTAGCTTAGCTTGGATGAAGCACTGGCCTTCTAAGCCAGCAAACTCGGGTTCAAAGGTCCCGCGGCGACCGCCGCCCGGGACGGAAGCTCCCGACAGGCCCGCCCCTTCCCGAGCCTCGTCCACGGGCTAGCCGGACCCGGACCGCCTCGGCGAGGCGCCTTGGTCGATCAGTCGCCGGTAGAGCTCGGATACGCGCGATGCCATCGCGTCGATCGAGGCCGTCGTTCGAACGAACGCGCGGGCGTTCTCTCCCATGCGACGCCGCTCCTGGGGACGATCGACCAGGGTGACGATCGCGCGCGCGAGCGCCGCGGGGTCCTGAACGGCGACTCGCCGGCCCGTGACCCCGTCCTGGACGATCTCCGCCGGCCCGCCGACATCCGGGCCGATGCAGGGGGTACCACAGGCCATGGCCTCGAGCATCCCGATGCTCGCGGTATCGCTCGTCGACGGAAGCACGAAGATCGACGATTGGGCGAGCAGCGCCCCTTTCTCGGCTTCCACGACCGGCCCGACGTAGCGTACCCGGCCGGAGAGACGGTCATCGCGCGCGATCCGCTCGCGCACCGCCGTCTCTTCGGGCCCGGTCCCTCCGACGATCGCCACCATGTCCGTGAGACCGGCGGCGTTCGCGATCGCGTCCAGGAAGCGGTGGACGCCCTTGTCCACCGTCAACCGACCGAGGTAGGTGACCAGGGGATGGGGCCGAAGACCGCAACGCGTCCTCCAGTCGGGCACGTTCAGGCCGGGGTGAAAGTTGCCAAGATCGATGCCGTTCGGGATGACCTCGACGGGCCGGCGGAACGGCTTGGAGGCATGCGCGAGCAGCGCCGAGCGCGCCGCTTCGGTCGGTGCGGTCGTGATGTTGCATCGCCAGTACAGGCCGACGTTGTACCACCACGCGAGGCGGAAGAACGTGGGGATCAGCCACTTCGAAGGAACGCTGTCCTGCATCGCGCCGAGGTTGGTATGGAACGTCCCGACGAGCGGGGCGCGGAGATGGCGGGCCAGCAGGAAGCCGATGCTGCCGATGAACCCCGGGGAGTGAACGTGGACGACATCGGCTTGCGATAGCACCCGCTCGGCCGAGCGCGCCCAGAGCGGAAGGACGGAGGAGAACAGGGGCTGGGAGTACTGGGTGTACAACGGCACCGGTACCGAACGGAAACGCACGACCCGGACGCCCCCCTCCATCGACTCCCGGGTCGGCACGCCGCGGACCGCGTGCGGCGCGTAGACGTGGACCTGGTGGCCCTGCCGAGTGAGCGATCGCGCGAGCCCGTCGACGGTTACGGCGACGCCGTCGCGCGTCGGGAGATAGGAATCGGTGAAGAAGGCAATGTCCATCGGTGCGATCTCCTCCGGCTCACGCCTGCGTCGAGAACGTTCGCTGGATGCGGGTGAACTGCTTGAGATCGAGCGCCGCGGCGTCGATCGACACGACCACCGCGGAGTCGGTGCTGCGCGCCTCGTCGGCGAGCCAGGCCGCGAACTGAACCATCGTGTCGGTGGGCTCTTCGGCGAGCAGGAAGTCGAGCGCGTCGGTATAGACGAGGGCTCCTCCGGCCATCGCCTCGCGTAGCCGGCCCCCGATTTGGCCGAGCGGGATCGGGCGGGCGGCCTCGCCCGGGCCGCTCACCGAGGTCAGGTTGAGTTCGACGCGACGCGCGGCGGGGAGTCCGGGCAGCGCCGGAGGGTGCAAGGAGAGCAGGATCGTCCGGGGGAAGTTCGCCATGGCCTCCGCGACCAGCGCGAGGGCGCGGGAGGGCCGCGGTTCGTTGACGAGGTAGCTTTGGCGAGGGACGACGCGGATGGCCCCTCCCCCGGGCGACCAGCGACGCGGGGGCGGCGGCCCGTTCGCGAAGAGGACGTCCGCGCGCGTTCGGAGGGGTCCGAGCATGCTCCGTCGTTTGAGCTCGACCTCGTCCCCGAGCCGCGCGAGCCGGCCCTGCACGAGAAGGCGAAGCTCGGAGACGGTGTAGCCTTGGGAGACATGTTGGAGGACGTCCTTGAGCGCGGTGCGGATCCCCTCGCCGAATCCCTCGGCATACGTCCGGGCCCGCTCCTCGTCCGCCGGCGGCTCCTCGTTCTCGCGCGCGTCCACGGAGGTTGTCCGATCCGTCACGCCGAGGCCCGGCTCCGCCCCGGAGGCTCCGCCATGGGGGACGGCTCGTGGGAGCCGCCGCGGTGGGGCCGACGGTCCTCGGCGGTCGACGGGGCGAATTTG
>JAKAZU010000102.1 GCA_021826525.1 Thermoplasmata archaeon | reverse complement strand
CTCGGTGCAGGCCGGCCACACGCTGGGAGTGGATTCGAACTGGGTGACCGAAGCCGACCCGACGATGATCCTCACGGGGTTGCCCGCGCTCTTCGCGTTCTTCTACCCGCTCCTCCCGTCGTAGATCCGTGAGCGGATCGGATGACCCCGCTCCACTCCCTCCGGTTCGTTCCCCCGGCACGAAGGGAAGGCGAACCCGGTCGCTCTACCTGCTGCTCGCCATCCTCGGGATCGTCGCGTTCGTCATCATCCTCTCCCCGCTCCTCGGTACCGTCTTCATCCCGCCTCTCACGGTCCTTCGGATCCTTGTAGGATTCCCGAATGCCTGCCTCGGAACTTCGGCTTCCCCGAGCCTGTGCAGCGCCTACACCGAAATCGTCTGGCAGGAACGGATCCCCGAGATCGGCCTCGCGGCAATCGCCGGGGCCGCCCTCGGCATTTCGGGGGCTACGCTGCAGGGTGTCTTCCGCAACCCGCTCGCCGACCCGTTCCTCCTCGGGATCTCGAGTGGAGGGACCATCGGCGCCGCCATCGTCTTCGATTTCCACATCGGCCAGCTTCAGGCCGACCTGTTCCTCCCGTTGTTCGCCTTCATCGGCGCGATCGCGACGGGGCTCGTCATCCTAGGAGTCGCTCTGAGCCGGTATGGCTCGGTCGAGACCCTGCTGCTGACGGGTGTCGCACTTTCGAGCCTGCTCTCGGCCGTCCTCGCCCTGCTTCTGCTGTACAACCCGATCGGGAGCGAGCAGGTCGCGTTCTGGCTCCTCGGGGGCCTCGGGAATGCGTCGTGGACGGTGGACGGGATCGCGATGGGAGTGCTCCTGGTCACGGGAACCCTCCTCTGTCTGTTCGGCCGGGAGCTCAATCTGATGCAGCTCGGTGGCGATGTCGCCCGGAGCGCCGGTGTGGACGTGAGGCGGGTCCGCGTCTGGTTGATCTTACTCGCTTCGTTGACCACGGGGGTGGCGGTCGCCTTCACCGGAATCATCGGCTTCGTGGGCCTCGTTTCCCCGCACGTGGTCCGCCGGATCGCTGGGACCGACTATCGACTCGTCTTGCCGGGATCTGCGCTCGTCGGCGCGGTGTTCTTGCTGGGGGCCCGGGACACCTCGCTACTGATCTACTCGAGCTCCGTCCTACCGATCGGGATCTTCACGGCATTCTTTGGGGCTCCCTTCTTCATCTACCTCCTCTTCCGCCGACGGCCCACGACCACGATGGGAGGACTTTGACCGCTGTCGGTTCCTCTCCTCTCCCTCTGCGCGTCGAACGCGTGAGCGCGAGCTACGGAGCCCGGCCGGCGCTCCGCGATATCGAACTCACGGTTCGCACCGGGGAATTCGTGGCCCTCGCTGGCCCGAACGGCTCGGGGAAGACCACCCTCCTACGGGCGGTGCTCGGATTCGTTACCCCGACGGCCGGCCGCGTCGAACTGTTCGGAGATCGGGTGGAGGACCTTTCTGTCCGCGAGCATGCCCGCCGGGTCGCCTGGCTACCCCAGGAAGAGAGCCCGCGGGACGACGTGCGTCTCCTCGACTACGTGATGTATGGACGGTACGCCCGCCACGGCATGCTCGAGGGTGACTCCGAGGAGGATTACGAGCTCGCTCGCTCGATCCTGGATCAGGTCGGCCTGGCCGACCGCGCGGACGATGGGATCCTTTCCATCAGCGGAGGGGAGAGGCAACGGGCCGTGCTCGGTCGGGCCCTCGCTCAGGCCACTCCGCTGCTTCTGCTCGACGAGCCTACCTCGCATCTCGACATCGGTCACCAGCTGGACCTCCTCGCGCGGGTGCGGGAGCTCTCCCACCGCCGCGGGGTCACGGTGGTCGCTGCCCTCCACGATCTCAATCTCGCCGCGCGCTTCGCCGACCGCATCGTCGTTCTCTCCCGAGGACGGGCCGTCGCCGACGGGCCCCCTCCGGACATCCTCTCCGAGGAGCTTCTCGTTCGGGTGTGGGGGGTCGTCGCCGACCTCCGACGGGAGCCGCGGACGGGCATGCCGTACCTCATCCCCCACCGCTTGGCCCTCCGCGTCGAGGCTCCCGCCCCCGGTTCGCGCTTCGGACCAGTGCACGTGGTGGGAGGAGGCGGCGCGGCGGCCCCGTACCTTCGGACCCTCTCGGACGAGGGCTACTCCCTGAGCGTCGGGGCTCTCCATCTCCTTGACTCCGATGCCGAGGTCGCCGAAACGCTGCTCGTGACGGTCCCCATCGAGGCGCCGTTCGCACCACTCGGTCCCGAGGTGCGGGAACGGCATCGTACGCTGCTCGAAGCGGCGAAGGTGATCGTGGTCGCGCCGTTCGCAGTGGGGCCGTCGAACCTCGCGAACTTGGAAGACCTGATCCCGTTCGCGGCGCGAACCTCGATGTTCCTCGTACGGGTCCCACCCATCGCCGAGCGAGATTTCACCGCCGGAGGATGCGCGAGCCGCATCTACGAGCTCCTACGGGCCGCGGGGGCGCGCGAAGTGAGGGATCCACAGGAACTCCTTCGAGGGCTCCGTGCGCTGGCCTCAGCTCCGCCGTCGTCCCCGTGACCGGCGCGCCCCTTTCGGCAGGGGCAGCACATCGAGGGGAGGGGGATCCGGTCCGGAGAACTCGGCCAGGAGCCGAGGCAGGTCCCTGTCCATGACCACGACCGTGCCCGGGACGCCGAGCCGCGCCGCCTCCCGGGCTGCGGCGCCGACCGCAAATCGGTGGACGCGGTGGCCGGTCGCTCGGCGCAGCGCCTCGAACGCCTCGAGACCTTCGGCCGCGAGATACTCATCCTCCGTGCCGACGAGCGCGCGAAGCCGATCCGGTAAGTGGGGATCCGACAGATCGGGCTCCGCCAGGGTGCGGATCGAGACCGTCGAGGGTTCGAGGGTGACGATGCCCTCGAGATTCGCGACCTCGACGATCCGGCCCTTGGCGGCTCCGCGCGAGACACGACCCCGGGAGGTCCCCGAAGAACCCGGGCGGGCGGAGAGGAGTCCGTCTCGGATCTCAAGGGAGACGGGGTCGTTCGTGCGAAGATCGGCGAGCGCGATGGCGCGCGTGGAACGGATCACGTGCAGATGCGCGAGCCTTCGCCGGACATCGTCCTCGAGGCGGCCGAGGGTCTCGTGCAGCCACGCGACCCCCTCGAACGTCGGGCGGTAGCGACCATCGCGCGAGGCCACGAGTCCG
>JAKAZU010000101.1 GCA_021826525.1 Thermoplasmata archaeon | reverse complement strand
CGCAGACCGGGTCCCCCGTCGAACCGTACGTGGAGGACCGGCGGGCGATGAGCGAGCTCCTGAGGCGGCGCGCGGAGTCCGCGAGACAGGCGGGCGTGCATCCGGTCGCCAGCTTCCTCCTCGAAGGTGCGGCGGTCGACGAGCTACTGAACTTCTTGGATGAGCACCGCCCGGATCTCATGGTGCTCGGAGCTCGGGGGGTTTCGAGCGCGCGCCGAGTGCTTCTCGGAAGCGTGAGCGAAGGTGTGCTCCACCATGCCCACTGTTCGATCCTCATCGTTCGGCCCCCGCATGCCGGTGCTGCGCCCTAAGTCGCTCCGGCAAACGGCTCATTCGATCCGTACGGAACGCGAAAGAGGTACGGCACCGCTCGGTCCCTCCCGCCCCATCGGCGACTCTCGCCTTCGGCCCGGCTCGTTGGGGTTCCCGAGCGGTTTCCCGCGCGCTGAGCCCGCGTCGATCCACCGATGAAGTTCACCTCCCACCGAGAGGCCGCGGGGGACTTTTCCCGGTTCCCCCTCACGCCCGCACGCGAAGAGCGTTCAGGATCACGGCGACGTCGATGCCCTCCTGAAGGGTCGCCCCGATCGCGGGCGCGATGAATCCGGATGCGGCGACCGCCATGAGCGCCACGCTCGCCCCGAGCCCCAGGACGATCCCCTGACGCGCGATCCCCACCATCCTCTGGCCGAGAGAGATCCCCTCGGCGACCTTGGTGACGTCATCGACCAGGAGCACCACATCGGCGGCCTCCGCCGAGATGCCCGCGCCGCGGGCTCCCATCGCCACCCCGACGGAGGCGGCCGCGAGGGCGGCCGCGTCGTTCACCCCGTCCCCCACCATGACCGTGGAGCCGTACCGATCTCGGTAGGAGCGGACCCGCTCGACCTTGGCCTGCGGGCTGAGTTCGGAGTAATACTCCGGGACGTGGGCGATCGTCGCGATCTCCTTGGCGTTCGCCGCGCTGTCACCGGTCAGCATCGCCACGTGCCGCACTCCGATCTCGCCCAGTCGAGTCATCATCTCCGGCACGCCGGGCCGGATGCGGTCCGCGAAGAGGATCGCGCCCGCGAGCGCTCCATCGACCGCGACGTAACTGACCATCCGCCCGCGAGTATCGGCGGGGAGTTGGGAGGAGATCGGATCGGTCCCGAGATCGATCCCGGGCCGCGCGCGAACTAAGGACGCCGATCCGATCAGGACCCGGTGCCCCTCGACCACGCCTTCGACCCCCGATCCAGCGATCTCGGCCACTTCGGAGGCCCGCGGAATGGCGGCCGAGGACATCTGCATGGTGCGCACGACGGCCGCACCGAGCGGATGAGAGGAGAGCTGCTCGAGCCCGGCGGCGAGCCGGAGCAGCTCGATCGAGTCGTGAGTCGCCCCGAAGGCGACCACCTTCTCGACCTCGGGCTGACCGGAGGTGATCGTGCCCGTTTTGTCGAAGATCACGACCCGGGCGCGACCGATCTCCTCGATCGCGCCGCCACTCTTGACGACGATGCCTTCCTCGGCCGCACGATTCACGGCCCCGATGACTGCGATCGGCGTCGCGATGATGAGCGGGCACGGGGTCGCCACCACGAGCACCGCGAGGGCGGTGTCGGCGTTCATCGTGAAGTACCATCCAACCGCAGCGACGACGAGCGTCAGCGGAGTGAACCAGACGGCGTAGCGGTCCGCCAGGCGCTGGATCACCGGCTTGCGTTCCTGGGCCGTTCGGACCAGTTCGACGATCTGGGCGTACTGACTTTCCCGGCTACGACGGATGGCGAGCAGATCGAAGGGAGGACCTACGTTGACGGTCCCGCTGAGCAGCGTGTCCCCGGCCGGATGGCGCCGGGGCATCGGCTCCCCGGTGATGGTAGAGTCGTCGATGAGCGCTTCCCGATCCACCACGAGCCCATCCACCGGCAGGAGATCGCCGGTGCGTACCACCAATAGGTCCCCGATGGCTACGGATTCCGCCGGGATCTCCTCGACCGCCTCTCCCCGCCGCCGGTGCGCGCTCCGCGGGCTGCGCTGGAGGAGCGCGTCGAGCGAGGACGAAGCGCGGTGGAACGCGTACGATTCGAGGGCCTCTCCGCCGGACTGCATGATGACGATCACCACCCCCGCGAATGCCTGATCGAGCGCGATGGCACCGAGGATGGCGAGCATCGCGATCACGTCGGAGGAGAACTGCCCCTTCAGGAGGCGACGGATCGTTTGGATGACCAGAGGGATTCCCCCTCCGAGGAGGGTGGCGAGCCAGACGTACCCGCCGAGAGTGGGAGAGTGGACGAGATAGGTCAGGGCGCTTCCCACGACGAGGCCGGCAGCGGCCGCGAACGGGATCGGAAAGTGGTAGATCAGTCTCCCCCACGATCCGATCCGCGAGCGGCCGGCGCCCGCGCTCCCTTGCGTTCGGATCCCGAAGGGGTAGGGGGGCCCGGTCATGAAGCGCGTGGACCGGATCGAGCTCCGCGCCCGCGCCTCGCGGATCGGCTTGGAGAGGATGCCTCGAACGTGCGGTCCGGACCGTCGGGACGGGTTCGCACACTTGCAATCGGTGTCTCGGTAGACCCGATCATCCTGCGAGCGAGGGGAGGCCGACCCTTAGAGGCTTCGTGCGAGCGGGCGAACGCTCCCCCGGACCCCGCGTCCTCGCGATCTGGACCGGCTGGAAGTCCCACCGCTCCCCGATCCCACGCCGCGGCGGGTCGTGGAAGGAGCACGGCCGTCGACCCGCAGGGGTCTAACAGCCAACGGCAACGAACACACATCGGTGCTATGGTGTGCCGGTGGCGTGGATGTTCGCCTCCGTATCGGCGTTGCCGCCTCTCGGCTCGGGCTCGCGGTCACCACCTTGATGGGAAGATCGAGATGCCGCTGTCCGAACGCATCTACCGGTGCGGGACGTGTGGCTTCGAGATGGACCGGGACCTGAATGCCCGTCGCAATCTTGCGATGCTCGCCGCTCGTTCGGCGGAGAGCCTAAACGCCCGGGGAGAGATGGCCTCCAAGGGCCGAGAGACTCTTGCGCCGCTTCGAGGAGTCAGGAACCCAGCATCATCGCCGCTGGTCGCCCAGGTCTAAGTGTGGGGGAACGGCAAGGCCTATTTGCACCGCTCATTCCTTCGCGCGGTGGCCGCCGCGTCCCCGCCCGATCCGGGTGCCGAGCCCCTCGGCGACGTTCTCGCAGCCCTC
>JAKAZU010000100.1 GCA_021826525.1 Thermoplasmata archaeon | reverse complement strand
CCACGGTAGGATCCCCTTGCCGCGCAGGCGCGAGAGGTTGGTCGCCCCGAAGCGAATGAACCGGGCGCGCCGCGGCGAACGGTACGCGAGGACCGAGCCACCGGGTGCGATCCGGGTCTCGACCTGACCGTCGATGACCGCGAGGGAATGGATCACGCCGCTCACGGGGCGGATCGTGATCGTGTGGAGCGGCTCGACCACGATGGCGCGGGCGACCGCGCGGAACGGAGCGATCGCGACGATGACGATCCCCTCGACCCCGGTCTCGACGATCGGACCCAGCGCGCTCAGGGAGTACCCGGTCGAACCCGTGGGAGTCGCGAGGATGACGCCGTCCGCCTGGAGCCGGCCGATGGGTCGGCCGTCGAGGATGATGTCGAAGCGTCCCATCTTCGCCGGGCGGCCGGAATGGATGACGACCTCGTTCGTCGCATCCGGCATCGCGACGCCGGCCGCCTGGACGGCGAGCTTCATCCGTTCCTCGACGAAGAAGTACCCCCGTAGGAGCCTCCCGATCGCGGACTCGAACTCGGTCTCGTTCCGTCCGTCGACCTCGGCGAGGACGCCGACGGTCCCGGCGTTCACGGCGAGGAGCGGGACGTTGGTCCGCTGGAGGGTCGATAGATACGTCCCGTCGCCGCCGATGGCGACGATCGCGTCGGCCGTCAGGTCGGCGAGCGGTGCGCGCCGGAGCGGGGTCTCGATGGGGAGATGGGCGCCCTCCGCGAGGACGACCTCCGCCCGATCCCCGATCAGGTCGATGGCACGGCGGACGAGATCGAGAGCGCTCGGCTTCTCCGCGTTCGCCGTGATCGCGATCTTCACGGGGGCCCCCGAGGCGCACGCGCCTTCAAGAACTCGACATCGCCCCAGGCGAGGACGCTCGTCCGTTCCTGGACGGTGAGCGGGAAGGGGCCGATCGGGCGGCCCTCGAAGTCGGAGATGCCTCCTCCCGCCTCGACCAGGATGCGGTAACCGGCCGCGATGTCCGTCGCTCGGAGGTTGCGGCTCGCCGGGAGGTTCTCGAAGATGTAACCGTCGGCGGTGCCCTGCGCGACCTTGGCGATCTCGAGCGACGCGCAGCCCAGCGCGCGGATCCGGCGCGCCTGCCGGGACATCTCGACCGTTCGATCGCTCGCGTACCGACCGAGATTCGCGAACAGGAGCTCGGTCTTCGGGTTCCAGGGGCGCACGTGGATCTGTCGGCCGTCGCAGAACGCGCCGCCTCCGCGGGTCGCCCAGTACGTGGTCCCGCGGTAGAGATCGTAGACGACCCCGGTCTCGATGCCGTCGAGGTGCTCGCGGCCGAGCGCGAGGGAGATCGCCGCGAACGGCAGCCCCCGCAAGGCGTTCGTAGTCCCGTCGATCGGATCGACGACGAGCGTGCGGTCTCCACCGCGTCGCACGTGACCGATCTCCTCGCTCAGGAAATCCCAGTCCACGGCCTCGCGATCGAGCACGGAGAGGATCTCGGCCTCGGCCACGCGGTCGAGCTCCTCGGTGGGGGATCCGTCCGCCCCCATCGCCACCACGTCCGCCCGGTGGGGCGAGCTCGAGGCCTGGAGGACCGCCGCATGGGCAGCGGCCGTGATGCGAAAGAGGATCTCGAGGTCGGGCGAGGTCAGGCCGGGCACGGAGGAGGGACGAGAGGAGGGCTCAAGACCCCTTTGGCCCCGCCGGCTCCGGGCCCTCCGCGTGCGTCGCTCCCCGGTCCGCTTGGGAGAGGAGACGAACGGTGGGCTCGCACCGGACCGGAAAGTTCACCGAGTTCGCGATGAAGCAGATCTCGTGGGCCCGCGTGTGGAGCTCCGTCGCTCGATCGGGTGATCCGCTGCGGATCGTAACGGCCGGGTGAAGGGTCACGAGCACGAACCGACCCGATCCATCGGGGGTTGTTTCCATCGCCCCGCTCGCCTCGTCCGAGTACGTCTCCACGACGAGGTCCGACTCCGCGCACAGGTGCAGGTACCCGAGCATGTGACACGCCGACAGCGAGGCGACCAGAAGTTCTTCGGGATTGTACCGACTACGGTCACCGCGGAAGACCGGGTCCGAGGATCCGAGGAGCTCGGGCTTTCCCTCGAAAGCGATGAGATGGTCGCGACCGTACGCCCGGTAGGAGCTCGTGCCGGTCCCCCGGTTCCCGGTCCAACGTACGCTCGCGCGATAGCAGTGCGTCATGTGTCGGGAATCGACGACGTACCCGGGGTCCCGTATTGACGGTTACGAGCCGGCCGCCGGGGCGCGGGGAGCGGCGGGCACCCGCCGCACGGAGAGGACCCCGGGTCCCCCGCGCGACCGGCCTCCTCTCGTGAGCGCACGTTACGTTAAATCACGGACCCGGCTCGTGCCGCCAATGGAGTTCCAATTCCTGGGGGGAGCGTCGGAGGTCGGCTCCCTCGGCCTCGTCGTCCGCGATGCGGGCCGCACGCTGCTCTTCGACTACGGGATGACGCCGACCGACCCGCCCTCGTATCCGCTGCGCGTGCCGCACAACGTAGACGTCGCCTTTCTCACGCACGCCCACCTCGACCACTCGGGGATGACCCCCATCCTCTCGCGGCTGCCCAAGGCCCGAGTGATCGCGACTCCCGTCACGCTCGCGGTGTCCAACCTCCTCGCGCGCGACGCGCTCAAGATCGCTCGTCTCGAGGGATACTTGCCTCCGTACCAGTCCCAGGACATCGGCTCGCTCCATGCGCATGCGACCGCCATGGGCCGCCACGAGACGTTCCGCCACCACGGGATCGAGGTCGAGCTCACGCCGGCCGGGCACATTCCCGGGGCGACGATGTTCCGCTACCGAGGCGAGAAGGATGTGCTGTTCTCCGGCGACGTGCAGACGATCCCCACCCACCTCGTCAAGGGGGCCGAGCCGCTCGAGTGCGACATCCTCGTCCTCGAGTCGACCTACTCCGGAAAGGAGCACCCGGACCGCAAGCAGACCGAGCACCAGTTCCGCGACAAGGTCCGCGAGACGGTCGAACGAGGGGGCAAGGTCATCGTGCCGGCGTTCGCCGTCGGGCGAGCGCAGGAGGTCCTGATGACGCTCGCAGGAACCGGGCTGGAGGTGTACCTCGACGGGATGGCTCGCGCGGTGAACTCGATCTACGCCGCCGCTCCGGAGTACCTGTCCGATCCGAAACGATTCCGCCGGGCCATGGACTCCGTGCACGTCATCGAGCACCAGGGC
>JAKAZU010000099.1 GCA_021826525.1 Thermoplasmata archaeon | reverse complement strand
CCTCGGAGCGGGGGTCGTGGTCGGAGAAGAGGCCCGCATCTCCAATTCGATCGTGATGGACGGGGCGCGGATCGACTCCGCCGCCACCGTGGTCGGCTCGATCCTCGGTCCGCGCGCTCACGTCGGAGCCGGGCACCGGGTCGCCGACCAGGTCGTCGGGGCCGGTGGCGAAGCCTGAGTCACAGCGCCGGGCCCGTCACCACGACCTTCAGCGAGTCCTGGGGCCGCTGGGCCAGCCGGAACGCTTCCTCGATCTCCCCGAGCGGGATGTGGTGGGAAACGAGGTCATCGAGCGCGAGCCGGCCGTCCACGACGAGCTGCTGGACGGCGGCGATGTCGGCCTCGGTCGTCGCGTACGAGGGCACGAGCCGGATTCCGCGCAGGTAGATCTCCTGAAGATCGGCGTCGAGGCGGCTCCCGGTGGGCGGAACCCCGAAGAGATTCACGGTACCTCCTCGACGAGCGATCGTCGTGGCGAGGGTCACGGCGGAGGGAGCGCCCGTCGCGACGACCGCGAGATCGACCCCCCGCCCATCCGTCGCTCGATCGATGAGGTCGCGGGCGGTGGACCCGTCGGTCGGATCGATCGCGGCATCGATCCCCCCCCGCTCGGCCGCGAGGCGGCGCAACGGGGTGAGCTCGGCCCCGCCGACCCAGGCCGCGCCCCGGGCGCGGGCCAGGCGTGCGTAGAGAAGGCCGGCCGGTCCGAGACCGATGACGAACACGGACGCCTCCGGAGGAAGCGCAATCCGTCGCAGGGCGGTCGCGACGCAGCCCCCCGGTTCGAGCAGGGCGCCGGCGTCCCACCCCACGCGCCGGTCGAGCGTCAGGACGGCTCCCTTGCGGACGTGATCGGCGGAGACCCGGAAGGCTTCGGCGAACCCGCACGGATCGAGGTTCGTCTTCGCGTACGCCGGGCAGAACATGTAGTCCCCCCGGGCGCAGACGGGACAAGCGAGGCATGGGACGTGGTGATGGACGAATACCCGGTCCCCGACTTCGTGGTCCTCTACTCCCGTGCCGACCGCCTCGACGGTCCCGACGGGCTCGTGACCGAGGATCGCGCTCGCGGTATAGCCACCGCGCACCTTCTCGAGATCCGTCCCGCACAGGCCGCACTCGGCCATCCGGACCACGATCTCCCCGGGGCCGGCGACCGGTCGAGGAGCGTCCGCGAGGCCCACCCGTCCCGGGGCCTCGAGCCGAGCGTACTTCATCGGGCTCGGGCCGCCTGGATGGCGGCATCGAGGATCTCAACGCCCTCGTCGATCTCCTCGCGCTGGATGATGAGGGGAGGGATGTACCGGATCGAGGAGCGGCCGCACGGCAACAGGATCAGGCCGCGCCGATACGACTCCTGAAGGATCCGGTCGCGGAGCCGTACCGCGGGCTCCCGGGTCGTCCGGCTCGTCACGAACTCGGTCGCGACCATGAGCCCGAGCCCGCGGACGTCGCCGATCTCCTCGTACTTGACCTGTAGCTCGCGCAGGCGGGTCTGAAGGTACGCGCCTTGGGTCCGTGTGTTCTGGAGCACGTGCTCGCGCTCGATCACGTCGAGCGTCGCGAGGGCCCCGGCGACCGCGACTAGGTTCCCGCCGAACGTGTTGGAATGGGCTCCCGACTTCGTGTAATCGAGGTCCGCGCGGAAGATGATCGCCCCGATGGGGAGCCCGCTCCCGAGCGCCTTCGCGGTCGTCACGATGTCCGGGACGATCCCGTGGTGCTCGATCGCGAACCAGTATCCCGTGCGTCCGATGCCGGACTGCACTTCGTCATCGATGAAGAGGATCCCGTGCTCGTCCAGGATCGACTTGATGGCCGCGTGCCATCCCTTCGGGGGGACGATGTACCCGCCCTCCCCCATGACCGGTTCTGCGATGAACGCCGCGACGTCGTCCGGTGGGATCGAAGTCTCGAAATAGAGCTCCTTCAGGATCTTGGCGCAGTACAGATCGCAGCTCGGATACTCGAGCTTGTACGGGCATCGGTAACAGTACGGAGCGGGGATGTGCTGTCCCCCGCCGGTGTAGGCATTGAACCGTGAGCGCTGGACCGGCTTGGACGTGGTCATCGTGAGCGCGCCCAGGGTGCGCCCGTGGAAGGCCCCCAGCAGCCCCACCGTCAGCGGTCGCTGGCGGTTCCATCGCGCGAGCTTCAGCGCGGCCTCGGCGCTCTCGGTCCCGCTGTTGGTGTAGAAGACCTTCTTCGCGTGGGGGCCCGGCGCGATCGCCGCAAGTCGTTCGGCAAGCCGCGTTTGGTTCTCGTAGTAGAAGTCCGTTCCCGCGAAGTGGGAAAGCCTTCCCGCCTGTTCCCGGACCGCTTGAACGACCGCCGGATGGGAGTGCCCGACGTTCAGGACCGATATCCCCGCGGCAAAATCGAGCAGCCGGTTGCCGTCCACGTCGGTGACCCAGACCCCGAGCGCGCTCTCCGCCACGATCGGGGAGGTCTTGGTGGTCGTCGCCATCGAGGCCTCGTCGGCCTGGATGATGCGTTGCGCCTTCGGTCCCGGGATCGGAACCCGAATCATCACTCCTCGATGGGGCGGCTTCGACGGGTCGCGAGAAGGGAGATCGGTCGTGGGGGACGCCCGGCTTTCGCTCATGAACGCTCCGCGCCGCCCAGTTCTCCCGTGGGGTATAGCCTTCTCGGTGCCACGCGGCGGCCGCGAGTCGGGCCACGGGTCACGGCCGACCGGACCGGGGCCTCGCGGGCGCGCCCTGGAACCGTTCTGCAGGGGAGATCGAACGACCGCCGCGCTCACAGGCCGATCCAGAGCGCAGCGAACGTGAGGCCGATAGACAGCGCGGCGAGGGGGAGACCGTAGCGCATGAATTCGGCGAGCCGGATCTGGATGCCGGCGCGTTCGGCGCGATCCACCAGGATCAGGTTGCTGGCCGCTCCCAGGAACGTCACGTTTCCCGCGAGCGTGCTTGCCGCGCCGAGCGCGACCCATGGGATTGGAGTCGAGGCCCCGTACCCGAGGCCCGTGAGCACGGGGATCTGGAGGGCGACCCACGGGACGTTGCTGACGACCTGGGAGGCGACGACGCTCGGGGCAAAGATCGACGGGAGGGCGGAACTCGCGCTGCCCGCGGCCGGGATGGGAAGCAGGGTCTCGAGGGAACCGATGACACCGCCGGCAACGGCGCCCCCGACGACCACGAACAGCCCCGCGAAGAGCACGAGGATCCGCGCGTCGACCGCGCGCAGCAACGCGAGCCGCCCCTCAGACACGAGCAGTGTCGCGAGGG
>JAKAZU010000003.1 GCA_021826525.1 Thermoplasmata archaeon | reverse complement strand
CCGCTGACGTTCCTCCGAGGTTAGGGAGAGGGGCGGGGCCACGCGCACAGAGCGCCATAGGTCTGCCCGGATATAAGCATAGTCAATTAGAGGACACTACACTAGCCTGCTCGCCATCGACCCGCTGTCTTGGGGTTCGCTCTCGAAGAGGAGTTTGTCGGGTTCTGCCCGCACGCTCCGCCCTGACCACCGCCGTGGAGGAGGCGATCGGGTGTACGTAGGCATCGATGCCCATAACGCGAGTGTCACGCCACTGTGCTTGAACGAAAAGGGAGAGAAGCTCTCCACCGCCCGCTTCCCGACGAACCTGGGAGCGCTGACCGCTTGGGCAAGGACCCTGCCATAGGGGAGTGTGCTCGCCCTCGAGGCGAGCACCATCGCCAAGCGCGGCTCTACCGGCACCTCAAGGGGTTGGGGTGGGGGTTGGGCCGGGGTTGGTCCTCGACGTGCGGATGGCCCATCCCCTCGAGGCCCGTCGGATGGCCGGGTCGAAGAAGAAGACCGATGCGATCGACTCCTTCGAGCTCGCTGACCTGCTACGGATGAGCCGTCTCCCCGAGGCGTACGTCCCTCCGCCCGCCCTCCTCACCTCACGAGACTCGGCGGCAGCGAACTACCAGAGGAGGAGTGCCAGTTACAAGAATTCCCGGCGGAGAAATATCTCGGGCCCGAGCACTCGCGTTCGAGAGGGCTCACAGGAGTGGAAGTCCACCGGTGACCGGGTCGATTTCGAAATCCTGGGCCGGGCCCAGTGCGAGGCAGGTGCGGGTACCGGGTGGCACCTCGGTGAGGCCGGCATCCTCCACCCAAGCCGTAGGGATGCGGCGCGCACGCGCGCTACGATCGAGCTCCTCCATCTGGTCCAGGGTTCTCGCTTCGAGCACGATCTTGCGCTGGCCGTTCTTCCACCAGTCGGTGAATCGGGTCGGGCTCTCGCGTTCGATCCGGTGGGCCAACATCACGGCCCCATGAGCGACCTGGGCGGCGACCTTGCCGGTGGTGAGGCGCAGCTCGCCCCGCACGACAAGGACCATCTTGGGCCCGCCTCCCGCTCGTCTTCGATCCTCAGCTCGCGTACTCCTGCTCCCGCTCTCGAAGAATCTCGGTGCGACGGCGGTCGATCTGTTTGATCTCCGCTTGGATCCGCGCGGACTCTCCGCTCCCTGCTTCCGAGCGTCGCAGCCGATGCGTCGCCCGGCGGCGATCCCGTTCCAGCCTGTCGAGCTCTTGCATCAACACCCAGGGGTCCTCCTCGGGAGTCGCCTCCACGTGGGTGGGAGCGCCCGGGGGCCTTTCCCGAAACGCGCCGCGCGCCCATGCTACGAGGAAGGCAACGAGCCCGATTGCTCCTAGGAAAGCCTCGAGAGCCGGATCGGTCCAGTATGCCTGGAATCCGGACGGAGATGCGGCCAAGAGGACCTCGCCCGCTATCACGGACAGAGCGACGCTGACCACGAACGAGAGAGTAATCGTCTCAAGCAAGCGGAGGCGACGAAGGGGATGCAGGACCCTCCATTCGGGGAACGTCGCTCGCGTGACGCAGTATCCGGGAGCGAAAAAGATCAGCGCGCCCGCTAGCGCCGCCTCGCCTACCGACGCTCCGTCCATCTTCGCGTGCGCCCCTCTCCGTATTATCGTTCCCGTAGCGGAACCCCATAGAAGGCTTGTTGGTCCGCGCGAAAGGCTCCTCCGGGCCGATGAGCTACCGCCGAAGGTCAAGGGCGTCGCGAGCGTCCAATGCTATCTCGATAAAGTATATATTCCGTGTCCAGTTCGCCACTGCGTGGGCCTTGCCCTAATCGGTGGGAACATCGTATGATTGAGAGAAAGTGGGTAACACACGCGACGGTGATTGCGGCCGTGGCCATCGCGCTCGTGATGCTGTTCAGCGTCATGCTGCCGATCGTCGGCGGCGGAGCGTCGGCATCGAGCGGAACGACCGCGGTCGGGAGTACGGCGATCGCCTCCACGGCGGCGGACGCAACGGTGGCGGCTTCGGCGAGTAGCGCCGCGCCCGCCCCCGCGAGCGCCACCGACACCTCTTGTCCTAATGCTAGCCCCCACTGTGGAACTATGTATGTTTACGAGGTCGCTCCGGGCGGAGCGACAACGGAGGACCCCAACGTTCTTTACGATACTGTTAGCGAAGAGCCAGCCATGAACGTCTTCCAGACGCTCGTCACGTATGCTGGGAACACGGTCAGCTCGTACGTTCCCGAGGCCGCGACCTGCGTGCCAGGAACTTCGGCGTGCACGAGCCTGTACGGCTCGAACCTGATCGTCGACAACGCGACGACCGGCGCCCCGCAGTACTACACGTTCGTGATCGGCCCCTCGCACTTCTACAACCCAAAGACGGGCGCCTCGTGGCAGATGTACCCGTCGGATGTCCTGTTCTCCGTCGCGCGCTCGCTGACGTTCTTCGAGTACCTCGGCGTGGGCTCTACCGGCGGATGGGATATTGGCCAGACCTTGCTGAACCCGGGGAACCCGTCGTTCGATAGCGGTCTCCACTATCCATACAACAACACTCCTCAGCAGATCCTGCTGAACGCGATGTACGTCAACGACACGGTGTACTGTCCCTCCTCGGCGATGACGGGCAGCAGCTTCGGTTGCATCACCTTCAACGTCAATGGCGGCGGCCAATCCTGGCCGTTCTTCATGGAAGCGATGACCCAGATCTTCTCCAGCGCAGCGATCATGCCGTGCGGCTGGTACACCGCTCAGGGCGCCGGCCTTCCTGGCTTTACCGTCAGCGCCGCTAGTGGGGATGGTCCGTGCCAGTTCGGGGGCTCCACCATCTCGTCCACCACATCCGCCTCGTTCGTCAGCGCGGTGACCGCGATGGGTCCTACTGCATGGGATAAGACGGCCGAGCTCATGGCGAACTACCCGGCTCCGGACCCCCAGGTCCGTTTCAACATCGTCGGGAGCGGTCCGTACTACCTCTCCTACGAGCTTCCCTCGGTGGGTTACCAGCTCATCTCGAGCCCCGGGTACGTCCAGCCGAACTGCGCCGGCTTGGCGGGCTGCCAGCCGGCACCCGACTCCTACGCGAACCACATCCTCGTTTACTGGGAGGCCACCGACACGCAGGGGATCCAAGAGTACGCGGCAGGTCAAGCCGACCTTGCCGGTATCTTCTCGACCGATACCCCGACGATGCTCGCCCTAACGGCCCAAGGGAAGATCAACTACGAGTCGTTCAACACGTTGGCCATCTTCTTCTGGACGTTCACGCTGAACTTCAGCGCGTCCGGGATGGACACGTTCATCCCGAGCGGGGACACGTTCAACATCCCACAGACCTTCTTCGCGAACGAGGCGACACGCCAACTCTTGGTCAGCTCTTGGCCGTACGAGGCATACCAGAGCACGATCAACACGGTGGATGGGGTCGTGTACGGAGAGCCGTACGGTGGCGTGATTCCGGCGGGAATGGGCAACTATCTCCCGACGAACATCACTTGGCCGTACAACAATCCCGCGGACTCGCCGCAGAACTACTCGAACCCGAGCATTGTGGGGTCGGCGGCATGGTGGTGGACGCAGGGAACGACGGTTGGGTCGCCCTACTACAACGCCACGCTCGCGGCGTGCAAGGTGACGGCGTGCGTCTTCCCGGTCTTTGGTCAGCAAGGGAATCCCGGCCTTGACGAGGGTATCGCTCTGTGGATCAGCCAGATTGAGACCGCTACCGGGCACAAGCTCCTGCCCTACGATGTAGATTTGCCGTTCTTTACGGAAGTGGTGGCCTCTGTGTCGTCCGGGCCAGGCACGAACCCGATGGACTTCTACACCTTGGGTTGGATTCCGGACTATCCGGATCCGTCGAACAACATCGCAGCGATGGCGGCCGCGAACGGGACGTACACCTACAGTAGCTCGCTGTGGCAGACGTTCAACACGCCCTACTACATGTCGAGCACGTGCTCCGCCGTCGGGCAGGCCTACAACACTTGGGGCGCCCTCGCCTACTGGGCGGCTCAGGCCTACCCGCCGAACGGGACGGGGATCGCCGGCGACTGCCAGGGCTGGGCGTACGACACCATGAGCTACTGGATGACCGGCCCCACCCTACACGAGACGAACGTCACCCAGCGTATCCTCGAGTACAACATGGAAGAGCACATCCTGTCGGGGCTCGCCCTGAACGTCTACTTCTCCCAGTCGACCCAGATCTACTCGGCGTCGACATGGGTGAACCTGAGCTCGATCAACACGAACGTGATGGTCGGAGGCGGCGGCGACCAGTACTGGTACGCGATCACCTTCCTGCCGAAGGCGTACACGATGAGCTTCACTCAGTCAGGGCTGCCCTCGGGAACCAGCTGGTCGGTCACCGCGGACGGAGCGACACACACCACGACCTCTTCGACGATCTCGCTTTCGCTGGTTCCCGGGACGTACTCTTACACGGTCTCGCTGGTACCGGGCTACAAGGTTACGACCGCGATCAGCGGCCAGGTGACGTTGTCGACCAAGTCGGTCAACACGGCGATCGGGTTCTCGGCGACGACGACGACCGCCTACCCGGTCACGATCACGGAGATGGGACTCGTCTGGGGGACGCCGACATCGCTCCTGATTTCAAGCACGGGAGCTGTGGCATTGGCCGGTGGTAGCACGACGACGGTCAATCTACCGGTCGGGACGTACGACTACATCGTGACCACACCCGCGGGGTACACTTCCGTGACGCCCGTGACCGGTAGCTTCACGGTGACGAACACCAGCCACCCGCTGGTTTCGCTGGGCTTCAAGTCGAGCAGCAGTCTGGTCACGATCGTGCCGGTGACGCTCCAGCTCTCGGGAGGCGATGTTGCTGCAGGATTCAACGCACAGGTCACCGGGTTCGCGGATTCCGCGTATCCGAACAGCACGGCGGGCTCATCGATGACATTCTGGGAGATCTCCGGTGGCACGATGAGCTACTCGGCGATGGCCGGTGCGACGCTTGGGCCGGACAGCTTCCAGTACGGGATGGTGACGGGAACGGTGAGCGTGGGAAGCGGTCCGACGGTCGCGAACATCACCTTCACCGCGCTTCCGATCCCGACGGTGGCGACCACGTTCTCGGCCACGGGCCTCCCGGCCGGTACCACCTGGTACTTGTCGATCAACGGGGCGAACGTGACGATGGTGAACGCGTCGGCGACCTTTGCGCTGCCCGCGGGAACATATTCGTTCTCCGCGTACGCGGCGGGCTATATCGCGACGCCCTCGGGCGGGACGGTCTCGGTGGTAGCGACCCCGCAGACCTACAGCGTGTCGTTTGCCAAGCCGAGCGTCACTACGACGACGACCGGTCTCAGCACTCTGGCCTACGCGCTGATCGGAGTGCTCGCGGCGGTTGCGGTGATCTTCATCGCGCTGGCCGCCTACTTCGCCAGACGCGGAAGGAAACCGTCGTCCCCCGCTGCCCCGCAGTCTTGGGACGCCCCGAAGGGCGGCTCGGGCGGCGCCGGCGGTAGCGGCGGACCCGGAGGAAGCTCGTAAGGGCGGCCGGGTCGATCCGTAGGGCAGACAACCTATTCGGTCCCTCGTGGGAACCCCTCCCGCGAGGGACTCTTGACCGGCGACAAGTTTCTGGGCAGGATTGTATACGTTTAGGTTCTGGGTCTCGCAGTGCGTGGACTGCGGCGACGGCGGGATCCGAACGGCCTTCAGGTCATGTCAGGTGGGGAGCCTGGGCTGGGCTTTCCTTCTTGGGCCATTTGCCGCTCGAACTGGCGCCGGAAGCGTCGGTTGGACGCAAGCCCGTGAGCGGTCTTTCGTGTGGTTTCGTAGTAGCGAAGCATCGCACGGACCTCCTGGCCGCGGTGGCCGCTCCCGCGCGCGGCTCGTTGGATACGGGGTCCCTTGAGGAGGTTGGCGTCGAGGAGCTCTTCGGGCGTCAGCGAGTCCAAGATCGCCCGGAATCGCCGGACCTGCCTCTGGGTCTGATCGAGCTGCTGCTCGTCCACCTTGGCCTGTCCCAGGCCGGGAAGGAAGCTGAGGAGCTTTGCCATCGACCCTAGCGATCCGAGCGAGTCGATCTGGGTGCGCAGGTCCTTCAGGGTGAAGCGGCCCGCCATGAGGTGTTCGGCCGCCTTCTGGGCCTCTTCCTTGTCCCTCAGTTCCTCGAAACGCTCGAGGAGGGTCTGGAGGTCGCCCATGCCCAGGAGGCGGGAGACGAAGCGGGTCGGAATGAACCGCTCCAGCTCGTCCAAGTGTTCGCCGGTACCGAGGAAGAGCACCGGTGCGTGAGTCGCCGCGACCGCGCTCAGGGCTCCGCCGCCTTTCGCGGAACCGTCCATCTTGGTGAGTATGGTACCGGTGAGGCCCACGGCTTCTTGGAAGGCGGCCGCGCTGCGCCCGGCCGTCTGGCCCATGGCGGCGTCCAACACGAGTATCGTCTCGTCCGGCCGAGCCACCTCGCGTACTTGCCGCAGCTCGGAGATGAGGTCCGCATCCAGAGCGCTGCGCCCGGCCGTATCCACGATCACGGCAAGGTGAGAGGGGAACTTCGCGAGCCCGTCCCGGACGATGACCTCGGCCCGAGTCTCCGTGCGATCTGCATAGAACTCGCAACCGATCTTCTTGGAGAGCTGTTCCAGCTGATCGATCGCTGCCGGTCGATGAACGTCGGCGGCGATCAGCCCGACCCGGACCCCCTTCTTCTGAAGGAAGCGGGCGAGCTTGCCGGCGGTGGTGGTCTTTCCCTGGCCGTAGAGTCCCACGAGCAGGATCTTGCGGGGCTTGGCCTCGAAGTCGCGCTCCTCCCCGAGGATGGAGCGGATCTCCTCGTAGATGATCCGGATCAGGAAATCCCGCAAGCTCGACCCAGCCGGGGGTTTCTCCTCCCGGGCCCGGCGGCGCATGCGCTGGGTGAGGTCGAGCGTCAGCTGGACGTTCACGTCGGCCTGGAGGAGGGCGCGTTGGATGTCCCGCACGACCTCGCCCAGGAGCTCCTCGTCGACCGCGGAGCCCCGCGCGATCTTCTGGAGGACCCCGCGCAGCGATTTCCCTAGCGAATCCAGCGCCATGGTCCCGGACCGTGGGGAGAGAGAAGGTGCTCCCTTATAGTCCAATCTTGCCCCCGGCGGGGTCACACACGCCTTCACGGAAAGTTAGCTTCTTAACAAATCGAGCCCAGAGTACGGCGAGAGATCATGCCGTCGGATCCAGTGCAGGCCCCTAGCGGCTTCGCTTCCTCTTCTACGACGGCGTCCGCCAAGCCGCCGCCCCCGAAACTGAACCCGGTGCGGGTCCCCATCCGGGAGGATCCGATCGCGGAACGAACTCAGGATTTCCGCGAGGTCCTTCACGCCTACACCAAGGAGGAGGCGGTGCTGGAGGCCAAGCGGTGTATCCAATGCCGCCGACCCTGGTGCGTGGAGGCGTGTCCCATCAACCAGGACGCTCGAGAGTACATCCGGCGGATCGCCGCCGGCGATTTCGATGGCTCGGCCCGGGTCACGCTCCGTGACGATCCTCTTGCGACGTGCCTGTGCAAGGTATGCTACCACTATTGCGAGGACGCCTGCGTGGTGAAGAAGAAGGGAGTACCGATCGCGATCCGGCACCTCAAGCGCGCCGCGCTCGAGTTCGGGAACTCCGATCTCGCCTACGTGCCTTCGAGTCCCAAGCACCAGCGCGTCGCCGTCGTGGGCGGAGGCCCGGCCGGCATGATGACGGCCTGGGAGCTCGGCGTGCGCGGCTATTCGGTCACCGTATTCGAGCAGGAGGAGCGCGTCGGCGGTCTCATGCAGACGATCCCCGCCTACCGTATGACAGATCGCGAGGTCCAGATCGATCGGGCCCGATACAAGGACCTCGACGTCACCTGGGTCGACGACCGGAAGGTCGGCCGGGACGTCCTGGTCGAGCAGTTGTTGCAGGAGGGGTACCTCGCGGTGTTCCTATCCATAGGAACGAGCCTCCACCGGGCCCTCGGGGTGCCGGGTGAGGACCTACCCGGGGTGATCCCGGCCCTCGACCTCCTCAAGCGGCTCAACCTCGGCGAGACGGTTTCCGTCGGCCAGAAGATCGTCGCCGTCGGGGGAGGGGACGTCGCGATGGACGCGATACGTAGCTGTGTGCGCCTGAGCCGGGGGGGCGACGTTACCCTCGTCTACCGCCGAACGAGGGAGGAGATGCCAGCCGACCCGGAAGAGCTTCACGGTGCGGAACAGGAAGGGATCCACTTCCGGTTCCTCCGGGCTCCCGTCCGCCTCGTCGGGAACGGACACGTGGAAGGTCTCGTCGTGCAACGGATGGAGCTCGGCCCACCGGACTTGGCGGGCCGACGGGCACCGATCCCGGTGCCGAACTCCGAGGAGACGATCCCGTGCGATACGCTGATCGTCGCGGTCGGGCAACGAGCGGATCTCGAAGGATTCGACGGGAACCTCCACCTGAAGATAACGCCGCAAGGATGGCCCGAAGGGACGAAGCCCGGATTCGCCACCGACGTCCCGGGGATCTTCGCCGCCGGCGGCCGCTCCGTGGTGTACGCGATGGGCTCCGCGAGCCTGGCCGCCGAGGCGATCGACGCCTACCTCAGCGCGAAACGAGGCGAGCGCGCGGGACCGCGTCCCGATCCCTTCGGCGGGGATCACCCCTTCCATCTCCCGGCGGGGTACACCCAACCGATCCGGATATAGGCGCCGCCGACCGCGGTTCCCAAAAACTAAAGCGCGGCCTCCGCTCCCTCGGGCGTGCCCGACACGACGGACGAGTTCCCGACGCCGAACACCGTAGATCTCTCCCCTCTAGAGACCGCCGTCCTGAAGGTGCTCCGATCCCGGTCGGGACCGATCGCGGAAGAGGAGGTGTCCGCGGCCGCCGGCCTCTCTCCCGAGGAAGTTCGCGGGAGCCTCCAACGGCTGCGTTCCAAGCGCTTGGCCGTGGTGGAGGAGATCCATGAAGCGACCCTTCGGCCGACTCCTCGGGGAGAATCCGCCCTCAGTCAGGGTCTGCCGGAGCGTCGCTTGTTGGACGCCCTTCGTTCGCAGGGCATCGGGCTAGAAGAGGCCCTGCCCGAGGAGGAGCGCTCGGCGGCAATCGGGAACCTTCGCCGGCTGGGATACTTGGAGGCCGGGATGCCGCTGCGATTGCGTCCGGACGCTCCCCCGGGCGAGGGCGAGCTCCCCCAGGAGGCCACCCTTCGCCGCATCGCCCAGGGAACCATAGCGCACGATGCGGCCAGCGTCCGCGCGCTCGAGCGCCGCGGTCTTGTTCGCACCGATCATACCACGCGCCGCCGCTGGGCCCCTTCGGAGGTGGGGGCTACCTGGCCGATCGAGGAGGCCGGCGAGCGAATCGGCCCCCTCCGCGGCGAGATGCTCGCGTCCGGAGCGTGGAAGACCGGCTCGTTCCGACCGTACGACGTGCGCGCCGAGGTCCCGTTCGTCTTCGGGGCCCGTCCCCACCCGTATCCATCGTGGCTCGAGGAGTTCGAAGAGATTCTGATCGGTCTCGGCTTTGAACAGGCGGAAGGGCCACTGGTGGAAACCGAGTTCTGGAACGCGGACGTGCTCTTCATGCCTCAGGACCACCCCTCCCGATCGATCCACGATGTCCTCCACCTGACCGGGATCGAAGGGCGGCTGCCCGAGGGTCCGGTGGCCGACCGCGTCGCCGCGGTCCACGAAGGACGCCCGCTTCCCGGCTCGACAAAACCGCTGAGCCTCGGGTGGACCCAAAGCTACGACCCGGGGATCGCGGCGCGCTCCGTGCTCCGCTCCCAGACCACGGCCGTGAGCGGCCGGTACCTCGCACGAGCCCCCGAGCCGCCTTTCCGAATGTACTCGATCGACCGGAACTTCCGGTTCGAGGCCCTGGATGCATCGCATCACATCGAGTTCGGCCAGTGCGAGGGGGTCGTCGGTCAGGAGGGCATTTCGATCCGCCACCTCATCGGCGTCTTTCAATCCCTCGCCAAAGCGATCGGCATCGGCGAGGTCCGCGTTCGCCCGAGCTACTTCCCGTTCACCGAGCCGTCGGTGGAAGGATACGTCAAGCACCCCCGGCTCGGCTGGATCGAGGTCTTCCCCGGGGGACTTTTCCGGCCCGAGGTCCTCCGGCCGTTGGGGATCGAGGTTCCGGTCGCCGCATGGGGGATTGGGGTCACCCGACTCGCCATGGTGGCCCTGGGGTGCAACGACATCCGCGAGCTGTTCCAGGACGATCTCGGACGACTGCGCGAAGGGAGAGTGTAGATGCCCCAGAGCACGCTCTCGCTCTCCCGGGTCCAGGCGATGCTCCCCGAGCCCCTCCCGACGGATCGTTGGGAGGAGCTGCTCTTCGCATCGAAGGCCGAACTGGTCGGGATCGACGGCGACGGGCTCCAGATCTCGGCGACCCCGGATCGGTTGGATCTCCTTTCCGAAGGCGGACTCGGCCTCTACCTCGAGGGCATTACGGGGTCCCGAACTGGGCTGCCCCACATCCGCCGCGCCGCGGGCCCGGGCCCGACCATCGAGGTCGCAGCGACCGTTCACCCGCTGCGTCCCGAAATTGCCGGCGTGCTCGTCTACCCTCCGAAGCGCTCGGGGATCGATGAGGGCACCCTTGCCGAGGCGATTCGGTTCCAGGAGGTCATCCACGCGAGCGTGGGCCGAGACCGAAGAAAGGCGAGTCTCGGTCTCTATGCGCTCGAGCGGATCCGCTTCCCTCTGCGGTATGCGCTGGAGCCGATGGAATCGGTACGATTCACTCCGCTCGACCGGAACCGCGCGATCTCGGCGAGCGAGTTCTTCGAGGAGCACCCGATGGCGACGCGCTACGGCGCGCTCGGCCGCGCCGGAAACGCGTGTCTCGTTCTCCGGGATGCGAGCGACGCGGTCGCGAGCCTCCCGCCGATTCTCAACGGTCGCGAATCGGGCGAGGTCCGCCCCGGAGACCGGGGGCTCCTCCTCGAGTCGACCGGTACGAGCGCGAGGGCGGTGCGCGAGTCGCTGCAGCTCCTCCTCTTGGTGTTCGCGGCCCGCGGATGGTCCGTGGAGCCGGTTCGGATCGAGCCTTCTTCGGCGACGCCCGAGACCGAGGCCCCGGTATTCTCCCCCCGGAAGATCGAGCTCCGTACCTCGGACCTTCTCGGTATCGCGGGCGAGAGGATCGCCGGTCCGGAGGTCCGTCGTCTTGCACGATCGTGCCGGATGGACGTTCGCGCCTCCGCGGGAGGCTGGACCATCACCGCCGCCCCGTGGCGGATCGACCTTCTCGGGTCGGTGGACGTCGCCGAGGATCTCGTGATCGCCCGGGGGCTGAGCACCTCGGGAACGCTCCTTCCCCTTAGCTCGACCCTCGGCCGACGCCGACCGGAGTCCGTGTTCCGCCGTCGGTTCGCACCCATCCTTCTGGGCGCCGGTCTCATGAGCCTGTACACTCCGGTGGTGGTCAGCGAGGGCGCCGTCGAACGATCCGAACGGAGCCCCGACACGATCCGGCTCGCCAATCCGCCCAGCCAGGAGTTCGCGGCGCTCCGTTCGAGCCTCGCGATCTCCCTCCTCGAGTCCCTCCGCCATAACGTCCGCCACTCCTACCCGCAGCGGATCAGCGAGACCGGTCCGGTCGTGGTCCGATCCACGAAGGAGGAGAGCGGAACGGAAACGCGCTACCACATCGGATTCGCGCTGGCGGGCGAGGGGCTCGGTTTCGCGGACGCGGCCGCGCTGATCGACTATCTTCTGCGCACGGTCGACGTCACCGGGGTGCGCGAGCCGGCGGAGATACCGGCGACGATCCCCGGCCGTGCCGCCCGCGTCCGGCTGGCCGGCGAAGGAATCGCCGAGGTCGGAGAACTCCATCCGCGCGTTCTCGAGGCCGCGGGGATCCCGGTTCCCGTCGCATGGGGAGAGCTCGACCTGAGCGCGTTGTGGCCCCTCGTCCGACGGCCGGGAACCGTCTAATATCGCCGCCCGGTCGACGCGGGATGGCTCGCCCGGCACCGACCTCTTCCGCCGCGCAACGCGCCTCCCGGTCCGCATGGAAGGCTCGAGCTCGGGCGACCCTCGGCGATGCGTCCGACGCGGAGCTCGATGCCCTTCTCGCGCCGGCACCGACGGATCCCGAGGGCGCCTATCTCGAGCGGATCGGCTTCCCCGGCGAGACCCCGTTCACCCGAGGGATCCAGCCCACGATGTACCGGGGACGCCTGTGGACATTGCGCCAGTATTCGGGGTTCGGAAGCGCACGCGAAACGAACCGTAGGTTCCGCTACCTGCTCCACGGTGGCCAAACCGGGCTCTCGGTGGCGTTCGATCTCCCCACGCAGATCGGGTACGATCCCGATCACGAACGAGCGCGGGGCGAGGTGGGCCGGTGCGGCGTGCCCATCCCTTCCCGGGCGGCGATGGACACGCTGTTCACCGGGATCCCTCTCGACCGAGCGACGGTCTCGATGACCATCAACGCCACGGCCCCGATACTTCTGGCCCTGCTCGTCGCGACCGCCGAGAAGAACGGCGTCCCGCGGGCGCGCCTCAGCGGGACCGTTCAGAACGACATCCTTAAGGAGTACATCGCGCGGGGCACGTACATCTATCCGCCCGAGGCGTCGATGCGCTTGACGACCGACCTGATCGAGTTTGCGACCCGTGAGATGCCTGAGTGGAATTACATCAGCGTCTCGGGATACCACATGCGCGAGGCCGGAGCGACCGCTCCGCAGGAAGTCGCCTTCACGATCGCGAACGCGATCGCCTACGTCGAGTCCGTACGCGCGCGAGGCCTCGACCTCGACGAGTTCCTGCCGCGCCTATCGTTCTTCTTCTCGAGCGACCGGGACTTCCTCGGTGAGATCGCGAAGTTTCGGGCGGCCCGACGCATGTGGGCCGCGACCGTCCGGGAACGCTTCGGGGCCAAGCGCGGCCGATCGATGCAGCTCCGCTTCCACACCCAGACCGCCGGTTCGAGCCTGACGGCGCAGCAGCCCGAGCTCAACGTCGTGCGGACGACCCTGGAAGCCCTCTCCGCCGTGCTCGGAGGCACCCAGTCGCTCCACACGAACGCGCTCGACGAGGCGATCGGACTCCCGACCGAGGCATCCGCCCGGCTCGCGCTCCGGACGCAGCAGATCTTGGCGGAGGAGTCGGGCATCCCCAACACCGTCGATCCCCTCGCGGGCTCCTACGAGATCGAGCAAAGAACCGAGGCGATCGAATCCGAGGCCCGCGAGTACCTCGCCCGGGTCGACGATATGGGGGGCAGCCTCGTGGCGATCGAGCGGGGATACTTCCAGGCCGAGATCGCTCGAGAGGCGTACCGGAGCGCCCGGGCCCGGGAGGAGCACGAAGAGATCATCGTCGGGGTGAACGACCTCGTCGAGGGGAACCCGGAGTTCTCCTTGTTCCCGTCCGAACGTCGAGGGGTCCGCGGCCAGCGCATCTCTCCGGGAGAGGAACGCCACCAAGCTTCGCTGGTTCGACGCTGGCGTGAGAACCGCGATGCGGCGAGGACGGCCTCGACGCTGGAGGCGCTCGCCCGAGCGAGCCGAGTGTCGCAGAACGTGCTCCCGCTCGTGATCGAGGCCGTCAGCGCGGGAGCCACCCTCGGAGAGATCGCGGATGTCTGGAGAGGGATTTTCGGCGAGCAGCCCCCGTCCCGGGCGTTCTAAGGGGAGCTCCCATGCAGTTCGACCATCTCGGAGTGGCGGTGCGGGACCTTGACGCACGTACCTCGGCATGGACCGCGCTCGCTGGCGCGGCGAGCGCCGATACGGAAGAGGTGCCAACCCAGCAGGTGCGGGTCCGATTCGTCCCGTTCGGACCGACGGACATCGAGCTCCTGTGTCCGACGTCCCCGACCTCTCCGATCGCTAAGTTCCTCGACGGCCGCGGAGAGGGGATCCACCACGTCGCGTTCCGCGTGGAGAGCGTCGACTCCGAGCTCGAGCGTCTGAAGCGAGGCGGCCAGCGAGTGGTCGACGAGCACGCGCGCCCGGGGGCGCGGGGTCGCCGCGTCGGCTTCGCCCACCCGTCCGCGTTCGGAGGGGTCCTCGTCGAGTTCGTGGAGGGGCCGTGAGCGCCATCCGGTCGGCGGATCTCGCGGGGATCTTGGACTCTCGGGGCAACCTGACCGTCGAAGCGACCCTCTCGCTCGACAGCGGCGCCTCGGGCCGCGCGGGAGCCCCGAGCGGTGCCAGTACCGGGGCGCACGAGGTGAGCGCGTTCCCGCGAGGGGGAGTTCCCGAGGCAGTCTCCCGGTTTCGGTCCCTCGTCGCTCCCCGACTGATCGGACTCAATGCGTGGGATCAGGCGGCGGTCGACCGGTGCCTCGCTGAGGTCGATGGGACGTCCCAGTTCTCAAAGATCGGTGGGAACACCGCTACGGCCGTATCGGTCGCGAACGCGCTCGCCGTAGCGTCCGAGACCGGTCGCCCGCTCTACGAAGTCTTACGCCGCCCGGATGTGAAAGGGACCCGGTTCCCCGCGGTCGTCGGGAACTGCCTCAATGGGGGACGCCACGCCATCGGCGGGCCGGAGTTCCAGGAGTTCCTCGCGTTCGCCGAGGGTCGCACGATCGACGAGTCGATCCGGGCGGCGATCGACGTCCACCGACGTATCGGCGCGGAGCTTCGCCGCCGCTTCCCTACCGCCGCGCTCGGCCGTGGGGACGAAGGCGGATGGGTCGCTCCCGTAACGAGCGTCGACGGGCTCGAGATTCTCGTCGGGGCCTGCGCGGCCTCGCGCGACGAGCTCGGGATCGAGGTGTACCCCGGACTCGACCTGGCAGCCAGCGAGTTCTTCGAAAAGGGCCGGTATCACTACCGGGACCGCTCGCTCGACCCGGCCGGCCAGGTCCAGTTCGTGACCGATCTGGTCGAGCGCTATGGCATCCGTTACGTAGAGGACCCCTTCGATCAAGAGGCGTTCGAAGAGTTTGCGCAGCTCTCGAGCGCGGTAGGTCGTAGCACGCTCGTCGTGGGGGACGATATCTACGTGACGCAGGAGCCGCGCGTGCGGCGGGGCCTCGAGGCAAAGGCATCCAACGCGGTGCTGATCAAGGTCAACCAGGTCGGCACCCTCTCGGGCGCGTTCGCCACGGTCGATTACGCCCGTACGAAGGGGGCCCACCTGATCGCCTCTCATCGTTCCGGGGAGACCCCCGATTCTTGGCTCGCGCACGTCGCCCTAGGGATCGGGGCCCGCGGGATCAAGACCGGGATCCTCGGTGGCGAGCGGGTAGCAAAGTTAAATGAGCTGCTTCGTCTCGCCCGCGCCCACGGAGCCTGAGGAACGGATGCCGGACGAGGAGACGATGGCCGAAGAGCGGGTGGTGGCCTCGGATGGGCAGGACACCGCTCCCGGCGAGCTCCTGGTCCCCGAGGAGACGTATCTCACCTCGGGCGTCCACATCGGAACGCAGCAAAAGTCGGCGAGCATGCGCCGATTCGTCCACAAGATCCGCTTTGACGGGCTCCACGTGCTGGATATCCGGGAGACCGACCGGCGCATTCGGATCGCCGCGAAGTTCCTCGCGCGCATGCCCGCCGACCGGATCCTCGTCGTGTCCCAGCGCCAGTACGGCCAAAAGCCGGTCCGCGTCTTCGCGCAGACGATCGGCGCGGTATCCTTCTCCGAGCGGTTCGTTCCGGGCTGCCTGACGAACCCGAACCTCGAGGAGTACTTCGAGCCCAAGGTCCTCTTCGTGACGGACCCCGCGACCGATCAGCAGGCACTGAGCGAGGCAGTCTCAATCGGGATCCCGGTGGTGGGTCTGTGCGACGTGAACAACGAGACCCGCAACGTGGATCTCGTCATCCCTGCGAACAACAAGGGGCGAGTCGCGCTGGCCACGGTCTATTGGCTGCTCGCTCGCGAGGTGCTCAAGGAGCGCTCGGGTCCCGAGACGCCGTACACGCTGACCATCGATGACTTCCAGGCGGCCCTGTAGCCACCTTATCCTCTTCCCTTTCCCCCGCCCTTCGACCCTCTTTTATCGCGTCGGACCGTGCTAGTGCCTTGATGGCCCCGCCCGAACGCGACATCCGATCCCTCCTGACCGCCCATGGCATCCCCGACAAGGGCGCCCGGCTCTACCTTGCGGCATCCCACGGGGGCCCCCAGACCGCCAGCGAGCTGGCGCGTCTCACGGCCATGCACCGCGTGGAGGCCTACCGATTCATCCAGCAGCTCATCGACCAGGGCCTCCTTCACGAGACCGCGACGAGGCCCCGACGATTCGCCGCACTCCCTCCCGAGGATCTGGTGGACCGCTGGATCCGGGAGGCCGCCGAGAACCTGCGTCGGCTTCGAAGGGACCGCGACCGGGTCGTCGCGAGCTGGCTGGAGACCCGGGAACTGCTCGGAGCGACGGACGGGCGGAAGTTCACGGTCCTCGAAGGACGGGACGAAAGGAACCGCTTCCTGGCCAAGCGACTCGGCGTGGCCGAACGCCAGATCCTGATGACCGTCAGCGGCGCGACCCTCGCCTCGCTCACCGCCGGAGGGGTCGATCGCGCGCTAAGGGATGCGAGCGGACGCGGGATTCGGGTCCGCATCGTGACGGAGATCTATCACCCGAACCTCGCGGACGTGAGGCATTACCTCGACTTTGCCGAGGTCCGGCACGCAACGCGCCCATTGATGCACCGCTCCATCGTCGTGGACCGGGACGGTGCGCTGGTCCTGATCTCGACGGAGGGGGAGGCTCTGCGGGAGAGCCGGGACGAGCAGATCGCCCTGTGGTCGACCGCGCCCGCGGTCGTAGAACTAAGCCGGGAGTACCACCAGCGGCAGTGGGGGCCCGGGGTCCGGGGAGAGAGTCGCATCGAGGAGATCCAGACACCGAGCATGACGGTCCTCCCGGTCATATCGGGGCGCGAGCGAGAGCCCTTCCGCCGTCTACGGGATATCGCGACGCTCGGAATGCGCGCCACCGGGATCCAAGAGCTCCAGCTCAGCATCCCCGGGATGATCGAGGAGATCGCCGAGCAACTCGGCCGTCAGATCGCGGAGGGGATCGCCGCTCGGACGACGGAGGAGATTGGCTCGGCCCTGACGAAGTACTACGCCGCCCACACCCGCTCCCAGCTCGAGGTGACCCGGGCGCGTCCGCTGACGCTCCGGATTCGGAACTGTTTCGCTTGCACCGATGGTTCCACCGAGATCGGACGCGTGATGTGCCCGTGCCTTCTCCGGACGGTCTTCGAGAACCGTCTGGGGGGCCGTTGGGAGGTCTCCAAGCCCGATCCGACGCGCCACGCGACCCAGGGATGCTCGTTCGTGGTCAAAGCATCGTAAGCAGCACGGCCCGGCTACCCCCTCGTCCGGTGGCGGACCCCGGGGGACGGCAACCGACAACAGAACCGGACGCCTAGCGGGCGGGAATGGGGAGCCAGCTGTAGGGATTGTAATTACACGTGATACAGTGGACCGGCCAAGGCTTATATACGCGAACTTCGCTCGTTCTCCTTCCTATGAAGCCTAATTCCCCCACTCCCAAGTCATCTCGCCCGAGAGCAGGCGCGCCCAAGGCTCCGGCCCGATCGGTCGCCCGACTGAGCGCCCTCGAGCCGGCTTCTGGCGTTCCTTCCCCGCCGGTCGCCGAGTCCTGTCCGAACTGCGGTTCCACCCACCTCATCCGCGATGAGATCCGCGGAGAGATCGTTTGCGCCGACTGCGGCCTCGTGGTCGACCAGAGCGCCCTCGTGAGCGACCGAGGTCAAAGAGGCAGCAAAGAGGACACCGGTCGCGAAGCGCGGGGCTGGGGTCCCGTCATCTCGCCGCTGATGCCGGACAAGGGCCTCTTCAGCGAGATCGGGGTGCCGACCCGGGACTTCCAGGGCAACAGCCTTTCCCGGAACACGTCGCTCAAGTTCTACCATCTCCGCAAGCTCAACCACCGGCTGCGAGCTGCTCGCACCCACCAGCGTAACCTGGTCGTGGCGCTGGGCGAGCTCAATCGCCTCGCGGGCGTGCTCGGCCTCTCGCGCGAGGTCAAGGAGTCGGCGACCTACATCTACCGGCGGGCGCTCGAGCACAAGGCGACCCGTGGAAAGAAGATCGTTGCCTTGGTCGCTGCGAGCGTGTATGCGGCGTGCCGGCAATGCCATGTGCCGCGTACGATGAAGGAGATCATCACCCATTCCAAGGCGACCAAGATCGAGGTGGGCCGGGCCTACACACTGCTCGCCCGGGAACTCAAGTTGGGGCTCAAGCCCGTCGAGCCGCGCGACTACCTCGTCCGGTTCACGCAGGATCTCAACCTCTCCAAGGAGGTCCGCGCGAAGGTCCTCCAACTCCTCGAGCAGGTCGAGCAGGTCTACTCGACGAGCGGCGTCCTCCCCAACGGGATCCTCGCTACCATCATATACAACGCCTCGAACCTGATGGGCGAGCCGCGCAGCCAGGATCGCATCGCGGCCGTCGCGAACGTGACCCCCGTCACGATTCGCAACCACTACAAGGAGCTCCTCGACCTTCTCGGGTTGCCGAAGAACCTTGCGAACCCGCAGGCGCGGCTCAACCTCGCGAGCCCCGCAAGCCCCGCGGGCGCCGTCCCCGAGAAGGTCGATATGGACGCCTCCGCGCTGGGGCACTAGGGGAACCGCGAGGGGACCGACCCTGGGGTCGGACCCCAGGGAGCACTTTCATCCCCGCTCGGCCTCACGGTAGTCTGTGGCAGCCGTTCCGACGCTGAGCTACTCGTCCGCGCGGACGTACCAGGAGTGCCCGCTTCGATGGAAGTTCCTCTACGTCGACCATTTGACCGAGGCTCCTCGCGGCTACTTTACCTTCGGACGGACTATCCACTCCGTCCTCGAGGAGCTCGTTCGTCCACTGATCGTTCCCGTGTCCCGCCGCACCGAAAGCGGAGAGAGCCAGCGCACCCTCGACCACTACGCATCTACCCGGGCCTCGGCCGGGGGGATCCCATCGAGCTCGGAGGAGGAGGTCCTGGAAGCCTACCGCCGGGTCTGGTCGAGCGAGGGATACACCAGCCGCGAGGAAGAGGAGCGGTACCGCGCCCTAGGAGCGGAGATTCTCCTCGGCTACTACCGGCTCCTGCGCGAGCGTCCGCCCACTCCCGTGGCTGTCGAACAGCATCTGGAAGCGACCTGGGACGGGATCCCGATCCACGGCTACATCGACCGAATCGATCGGACACCGAACGGGGGGCTCGAGGTGCTCGACTACAAGACCTCCCGGGAGATTTCGAGCGACGAAGTGGTCCGCTCCGACCAGCTCTCCCTATACCAAGTGCTCGTTGAGAAGAACTACCCGGACCCGGTGGAGGGCCTCACGCTCTATCACCTCCGCTCTCTGACCCCCCTCCGCTCGCCCCCCCGCGCCCGGGATTCTCTGAACGCCCTCTACGATCGCCTGGGCGACGTTTGCGACGGGATCCGATCCGAGGCGTACGAGCCGACCCCGGGCCGGCAGTGCCGTCGTTGCGAGTTCCAGTCGCGATGCCCGGAGTTCCGCGTCGTGCCGGCGGGAGACCGGGAGTACCTGGCCGGGCTCGTCGATCGGTTCGCGCACTTGCGCCGACAGGAGGCGAAGCTCGCCGACGAGCTGGAACGTACCGCGGCGGAACTTCACCGGGCGGCGGAACGCGCTGGCGTGCATCGGGTCCCCGGGAACCACGCGGTCGCGATCCGGCGCCGCGAGGAGGAGTGGCGCTACCCGCTCGAGCAGGTCGAGGGCCTCGCCCAGATGTCGAAAGGCGGGGGCCTGCCCCCCCTCGATCGCCCGGAAGAGGTGCGCCGTTTCATCCGGAATCCCGCGGTCGATCCCGAGCTACGGCGAAGGGTCGCGGACGCGGGCCGGCGCCAGGTGCGCTGGTACTGGGAACTCGAGGAACCGGACACGGCCGGCTGACCCGGGGCGGCGGCTCGCAACCGATAAGAAGGTCGCCCGCTAGGCGGCCCTATGGGGATAAGTCTCTCTTCCGCCGACCGCCGCGCAGGGCTCGCGGGGCGAACGCCGTCCGTGGCCACGCTCTGCTCTCATTCGTCGCTCCAGATCTTTTACGGCGCCCGGCAGGAGGGTCTCCCTACCCTCGGCCTCGCGATCGGCCCTCCCCACCGATACTACGACGCGTTCCCGCTCGCACGGCCCGATCGGTTCCTTTCGGTACCGAAGGTCGACCAGCTTCCGACCGTCGCTCCCGAGCTGAAGCGCTCGGGCGCGATCGTGATCCCCCACGGCTCGTTCGTCGAGTACCTCGGACCCGAGCGCTTCGCCCAGATGGACGTCCCCGTCTTCGGGAACCGCGCCGTGATCGCGTGGGAGTCCGACCGCCGCAAGGAGCGCGAGTGGCTCGAGCTGGCGCACGTCTCCATGCCCCGTCGTTTCGAGGATGCTAGCGAGGTCGATGGCCCCGCGATCGTGAAGTACTACGGTGCCAAGGGCGGCAAGGGATTCTTCCTGGCCAAGAATCGGGAGTCGCTCAAGGACTTCCGGCCGACCGGTCCCTACGTCATCCAAGAGTACGTGCTCGGGACCCGCTACTACGTCCACTTCTTCTACTCTCCCCTGTCGGATCGCGGCTATCGCGTCGGGCACGGCTCCCTGGAACTGCTCGGCATGGACCGGCGCGACGAGGCGAACATCGACGAGCTCTACAAACTCGGGGCGCAGGAAGAGCTCCTCAAGGCCGGTATCCGCCCGACGTTTGTCGTCACCGGCAACGTCCCTGTCGTGCTGCGAGAGTCGTTGCTCCCGAAGGTCTTCGACGCCGCCGCGCGGATCGTCGAACGCTCGATCGAACTGTTCGGTGGGATGGTGGGTCCGTTCTGCCTCGAAGGGATCATGACGGAGGACTTCGACTTCAAGGTCTTCGAGATCTCCACCCGGATCGTGGCGGGGACGAACCTCTTCACGTCGGGCAGCCCATACTCCGACTACGTCGCTCCCGGGCTGTCGATGGGGCGGCGGATCGCCCAGGAGATCCAGCGCGGGGTCGCCCTCGACCGGCTCGACGAAATCCTGAGCTGAGCCGGGCGGACGGCGGACGGGGATCCGCGTCGAAGTCCCCGTTATGAGCTTCGCTCGATGGCGTCTCAAAGATGGACTTCGCCCTGCGCGCACGGCGCCTCGTCAAGCGGTATCCGAAGGCGCCTCCCAACGTATACGCGCTGTCGGACGTCGATCTCGAGGTACCTCACGGGATCACCTTCGGATTGATCGGTCGGAACGGCGCGGGCAAGACAACGTTCGTCCGGATCGCCGCGACTCAGCTCGAACACACCTCTGGTGACCTCGAGGTTCTCGGTCGGGACGTGCGGACGCGGGCCCGCGAGATTCGTCCCCGCATCGCGTGCATCCCCCAGGAATCCCGGCCCCTCTACTTTCTGACGACCGAGGAGGTCGTCTATCTCAACCTCAAGATGCGGGGGATGGACCCCGTCGAGGCACGCCGGCGGACCCGGGATGTCCTTGCCGAGCTCGAGCTCGAACCCTACCGGAAGACCCTCGTCTCCCGTCTCTCGGGAGGGCTGCGCCGGCGAGCGCTGGTCGCGATGGCCTTTGCCTCCGACGCCGAGCTCCTCTTCCTGGACGAGCCGACCACGGGCCTCGACCCGCTGGCGCGCCGCCAGGTGTGGGATGCGATCCGCCACGCGATCCGCGAGCACCGCACGATCGTGCTCACGACCCACTACTTGGACGAGGCCGAGGCCCTGAGCGCTCGCCTCGCGCTCATCGAGAAGGGGCGCGTCATGCTCAGCGGCACGGCCGAGGAACTGCGGGCCCGGATGCCGTATCCCTATCGGGTGACGATCGCCGGGTCGATCGACGTTGAGGCCCTGCATCCGTATGGACGCGTCACGCGGATCGAGGGGGGCTATCTCGTCTTCGCTCGAGAGAGCAGCGCGCGCGATCTCGCGCGCTGGGGGCTCGAGCACGGCTACCGTCTCTCGCTGGGACCGGTCTCGCTCGAGGACATCTTCCTCGAGATCGTCGGTCGGCCGCTGGTGGGTCTCGAAGAAGAGGAAGAAGAACCGGTGGCGCCATGAGCGAGCGGCACCGCGCGCGATCGATCTTCGCCCTGGTCCAGATCAACGGTCTCGTGCCGATCCGCACGCAGCCGCTCTACCTCCTCTCGATCCTCGCCTCCCCGCTTTCGTTCCTGTTCTTCATCGACATCGCCTCGCACGGGGCGTACTACGCCTTCGGCGTCACCGGCGGGATGGTCCTGACGATGCTGAGCATCGGCACTGGCCTTCAGTCGGACCTGACCCACTACCGCAACGACCTCAAGTTCCAGGACGTCGTCGTCGCCTCGCCCGTCGAGGCGCCCAGTTACATCTTCGGAATGGCCCTGAGCGAGCTCGTCTACTCCGCGCCGGGCCTTGCCGTCTTCGTCGTCCTATGGGGCATCGGAGGATGGGCGACCCTGAACGGCGCCGCCGTCCTGGTCGGAACCCTGCTCCTCGTCTGGGGGTTCGCCACCGCTCTCAGCTTCACCCTCGCCACCTACTTCACGGATGTCCGGGAGACCTGGATGTACAGTCCGTTGATCTCACTGGGCCTCACGGTGATTCCGCCGGTGTACTATCCCATCACCGCGCTCCCGAGCTGGGCCCAAACGCTCGCCTACCTCTCCCCGACCACCTACGCGGGCCAGCTCGTCCAGGCGGCGAGCGGCCTCGTGGCCCTGTCCGCGGAACACGCCGCCGTCGACTGGGGCGTCCTGGTCGGGTTCACCGCCGCGCTGTTCCTCCTCGCCGCGACGAAGGCCCGCTGGCGCGACCCCTGAGGCCTCCCGGGGCGTCCGTCCGTGCCTTCGGGCCAGCGTTCCGGATAGGCCTTAAGTAGGGCCGTACGGTCGAGCCCCCGTCATGTTGGTCTTTGCCGACCCGCGGGCGTTTTCTACCGAGGAAGAACGATCAGCACGCTGCGTGTTCTGCGGGAAAGAGCTCGTGCTCCTGCCGGACGACCGGCGCGGGGGCGCGTGCTTCGATTGCCTCCCGTTGCTCGGCCCGGAACCCGCCCCCTGCCCGGACTGCGGGTACATGATCCCGGGGGAGCGTCGGTCGATCGGCTGCCCGGCCTGCGGCTGGTTCCCGGACTCCGAGTGAACCCCTCCCGGGCGCCAACCTTATCGGGCGGCCCCCGTCCGAACCCGCGGAGCGTGCCGAGGTGGCTCAGTCCGGTACGGCGCGAGTCTGGAAAGCTCGTGGCGGAAACGCCTCGGGAGTTCAAACGCCGGGAGCGGTCGTTCCGCCCCGGGGGGAAGTCTCCCCCTCGGCGCCTCCTCTCGGTTCCTCCTGAGGTCGAACGATGCCGGTCCGAGAGCGGGCGGTAACCCCGTCGCTCCTCCAGCTCGAGGCCATCGTGTCGCGCCTTCACGGAGCGGCCGCACTCAGCGAGGCGTGCCGATTCCTCCGGCACGAGTTCCCGCAGTACCGCTGGGTCGGGGTGTACCGGCTGGAAGGCGCGACCCTCGTACTCGATGGCTGGGACGGCGAACAGGCCACGGAGCACACCCGGATCCCGCTCGATCGAGGCGTATGCGGGCAAGCCGCACGAGAAGGGCGGACCGTGATCGTCGACGACGTACGCGAGTCGAAAGAGTACCTCGCCTGCTTTCGGGAGACCCGGTCCGAGATCGTGGTACCTATCCGGGACGGGGCCCGGGTCGTCGGTGAGATCGATATCGACGGCACCGAGGTGGGAGTCTACGACGCGAGCGACCAACGCTTCCTGGAACGGGCCGCGGCTACGCTCGCGCGGCCGATCGCGGAGATCGTCGCGAGCTCCCTCAAGGGCGACGGGGCCACTGCGCCATCGCCCTGAGCGCTTCGTCCCGCGCCCGCTGGGCCTCGAAGGCCGGGAACCGTCCGTTCCCCATCGGCCGCCCCCGGAGCGCTGGGAGGGCGGATCGTATCCCCGCGAGCGCTCGGGTGAGCTCGTCGATGATGGGAAGGTCCGCGACCCGCGATGTCCGAGAGAGCGGGTTGAGATCGATGGAGATCACGCGCTGGCCTCGTCGTTGGAGGGCGTGCGCGCGGTCCCCGTCCTCGAGGGGGATCAGACAGACGTCGGCGCGATAGATCCCTTCGGCATCGACGTACGCACGGTCGGACGGAAGGCTCGGGATCCTCGCCGTCGGTCGGACCCCGAGCACGGTCCGCACCCCCGAGGCGGAGAGCACCCGCGCGATCGCGCGCGCGCGGGCGGGGGTGCGGTGGAAGAGATTGACCTCCACTCCCAGTCCGGGGCGCGCACGCGCGAGTCCCGCGATCGCGTCGGCGGCAAGGGCGGCCACGTTTCCGTTCACGCTAACCACCGGGCGACGCGCGTTCCAGAGCCATTGGGCGGCGGCGCGTTCCGCTCGGCGGGCGCTGGGGGTGGTCCGTTCCCCGAGCAGGTAGTCGAATGCTTCGCCACGACCGTGCGCGATCAGCCCCTCCGGGACCACGAGGCCCTCTCGAACGGCCTGGGCGAGCTCGGCGCGCACGCGTAGGCTCCGGTATCGCGGATGTCGCGAGGAGAGGCGGACCACAGGGCTCCCGTCAGTCGAATCCCGGGCCGAGAAGCTCCCGAGCGATGACCAGGCGTCGGATCTCACTCGTTCCGGCTCCGATCTCGAGCAGCTTGGCATCGCGAGCGAGGCGCTCGAGCGGCGTGTCTCGCATGTAGCCGTATCCGCCCAGGATCTGGATCGCCTCGAGCGCATGGCGGGTCGATGCTTCGCTGGAGAACGTCAGCGCGGCCGAGCTTTCCCGGGCGCGGCGCTTGTCCCCCTGAACCGACGTGAGCGCCGAATACACCAGGTAGCGCGCTGCCTGCAGGTCGGTCCACATGTCCGCGAGCTTCGCGGCGATGAGCTCGAACCGCCCGATCTTCTGGCCGAACTGCTCCCGCTCTCGGGCGTAGTTCGTGGCTCGAGCCAGGCACTCCTCCATGATCCCCAAGGGGATCCCGGAGAGCACCGCGCGCTCGACGTTCAGGCCGCTCATGACGATCGCCACCCCCTCGTTCTCCCTCCCTACGAGATGATCGGCCGGCACGGGCACATCTTGGAAGGAGAGCTCGCCGGTCGGGCTTCCTCGCATCCCCATCTTGTCGAGGCTGCGGGAGACGGTGAACCCCCTAGAGCCCTTCGTCACGAGGAACGCACTGATCCCGCGCGCACCGGCCTTGGGATCGGTCTTGGCGTAGACGAGGAGGACGTCGGCGATCGGGCCGTTCGTGATGAATTGTTTCGATCCGCTGAGCCGGTAACCGCCTCCTTCCTTCCGAGCCGCGGTTCTCAGGCTCAGAGCGTCCGAGCCGGCGTCCGGCTCGGTGAGCGCAAGAGCGCCGATCATCTTCCCGCTGGCCAAGGACGGCAGGTAACGGTCCCTCTGCGCATCCGTTCCGTTACGAGCCAGGTTGTCCGCCATCAGGTTGGAGTGAGCACCCACGCTGAGCGCGAGAGCGGGGCTCACGCGCGCGATCTCCTCCAGGACGAGGGCTTGGGCGATGTACGACAACCCCAGCCCGCCCCATCGTTCGGGGAGCGTGACCGCGAGGAACCCCTCCTCTCCGAGCTTCGCGAAGACGTCCCGGGGAAAGTAGTCCTCGCGGTCCATTCGGTCCGCGAGCGGTTGGATTTCCCGCTGGGCGAACTTGCGCGCCGCGTCTCGAATCTGGGTCTCCTCGTCGGAGAGCCGCAGGTCCATGACAGGACGAACGGGCCGAACTCATAAGGGGTGCGCGGTCCTATCCGCCGCCCGAGGCGGAACGGATTAGACCGAGGTGGGTGCGCCACGACGGGCGCGGAACCGGGTAGTCGCTCCGATAGTGCGCGCCCCGACTCTCCGTCCGGGATAGGGCCGAGTATCCCACGAGGTACGCGGTCAGCGAAGCGTGGGCCAATCTCGACGGCAGCTCCGAAGCCGCGTTCGGTTCGGACGCCGCCCCGATCTCCGAGAACCGCCGCACGGCCTCGCTCAATCCGGCGGCGTCTCTCACGATCCCCACCCGGGTCCACAGAAGGTCGCGGACCTCGTCGAACGCTCTTTGTCCCGCGCGGCCCGGACCCGGGGGTGGCCAGGCGACCGCGAGGGTCCGTCGGGGCGGAACCGGGGCGCCGACGCGCGGGTGGCGGATCTGGAGAACGACTCGCTCCCCGAACACGAGACCTTCGAGCAGGGAGTTGCTCGCGAGTCGGTTCGCGCCGTGAACCCCCGTCGAAGCAACCTCCCCGCACGCGTAGAGGCCGCGGATCGACGTTCGTCCTTCCAGGTCGGTCCGGACCCCTCCGATGGTGTAGTGCGCCATGGGCACGACCGGTATGAGGGCTCGGTCCGGCTGGAGGCCGTGCGTCACGAGGAAGTGGCAGATGGTGGGGAACCGGCCGAAGAGCCGCTCTCGCGGGATACCCGTTGCGTCGAGGAAGACCGTCTTCGCCTTCGTTCGCTCCAGTTCCCGGACGATCGCTCGGCTCACGATGTCCCTCGGGGCGAGTTCTGCCTGCGGGTGGTAGCGCGGCATGAAGCGCTCCCCCTTTGAGTTCCGCAACACCGCACCCTCGCCGCGCAGCGCCTCGGTGATCAGGAACGGATGGGCCGCGGGAAGTCGGAGAACCGTGGGATGGAACTGGATGAACTCCATGTCGCTGAGGAGAGCCCCCGCTCGGAACGCGATCGCGAGCCCCTCGCCGGTCGTGATGGAGGGATTCGAACTGTTCCGATAGAGACCTCCGGCACCCCCCGTCGCGAGGACGACCGGCCGCGGGTCCGACTCTTCGACGCCGTCACCGTCGGGACGGGAGAGTACGACGGTGGGGGCTCCCTTCGTCCGCCCTCGGATCAGGCGCCTCAGGACGGTTCGTTCCCGGACGTCGATCCCCGCTTCGACGACTCGTTCGCGGAGCGTCTCCTCGATGGTGAGCCCGGTGGCGTCGCCGCCGGCGTGGACGACCCGGGCGCGGGAATGGGCCGCCTCACGGCCCAGCGCGACGACCCCTTCTACCGTGTCGAATCGGACCCCGAACCGCACCAGTTCTGCGACGCGTCGCGGAGCATCCTCCGTCAGCAACCGTGCGGCCGGCAAGTCCACGAGACCGGCACCTGCGGCGACCGTGTCGCGAAAGTGAAGGCGGGGGGAATCCTTCGGACCGATCGCGGCGGCGATCCCGCCCTGCGCGTAGCGCGTGTTGGACTCTTCCAACCGCGCCTTGGTGATGATCGTCGGGTTCTCCCCCAGCTCGCGGAGGCGTAGTGCCACGTAAAGTCCCGCGATACCGCTCCCGATGATCAGGGGGCCCCTAGAGCGAGGAGGCATCGTCCGTGGACCGGCCGTCCGCCTATAAGCGGGCGGCCCCTCGGCAGGCCGCAGAGCCTCCTGTGAGCGGTCCGTCCTCGGCTGACCATCTCCCGTCCGGGGAAGCATGGGCACGGTCTGTCTTCATCGCGCCACTCCCTCGCGCACAGGCAGAACTCGCGGAGCGCTGGCCAGCGATCGTGGGTGCTCCTGCAGCGGTCCGGGTGACGGACCTCGTGGACCCGCGGCGCGGGTACTGGCGCTCGCAGGTAGGCACCCGCATCGCACCGGCCCATCCCGCGGCCATCGAGCGGGGGACCCGTATGCATCGCACTCTCGGCGAGATCCTGGGTCCTTCGGCGGCGTTCGAGGTCCAGATCGCACGGGCGGGCGTCGTCGGCCAGATCGACGCCTTGCTCGACGTCCCGATCGAGCTCAAGACGACCTCTCGAGCGGTGCCCGCGGAAGAGCTGCTCGAACGCCGGCCGGAGGCGGTCGCGCAACTCGTGGCGTACTGCGCCCTCAGCGAGCGGCCGCGAGGCTGGCTCGCACTGGTGGCGGGAGCGGACGCGGGCCCTTTCGCGGTCTCCGTCGGCGAGTTCGACGCGGGCAACCTCGCCGACCGTCTCCGAGCGCTCGCGCACGAAGCCGATCGCTTTCGGTACGCGCTGGAGAAGGGCTCTCCTGCCTCGCTCCCGGCGTGTCGATGGTTCGACCACGGGTGCGAGTTCCAGCGCGACGGGCTGTGCGACTGTTCCGGAACGGAAGAGGAGGAACGATCCCCGATGATCTCCGGCATCGCTCCGGGCCGCACGGTGGAACCGACCCGTGCGCAGTGGGAGACGGCCTGGAATCGATCCCCGGCCGCACGGGCCCCCCTAGTGTCTTCGTTCCGCGATCTGGTGTATCCCCGGCTCGCCTACATGGAAGCGACGCGCGGTCGGGCGGAGGGATACCCTCGGACCCCTGCGAGCGAACTCCGCCGCCGTCTGCGCGAAGTCCTGGAGGCGGGTCCGGTGGGGGAGGTGGCCCGACTCCTGCCCCGGACCGAGCAGGCCCCGGACCTGATCGAGAGCTGGCAGGGCGAACCGTTGCTGGTCCGAACGACCCACGCCTCCGTCCGCCCCTCGCCCGAGGAGATCTCCCGCTCCGCCCCCCAGCATGCCCTCGAACTTGGATTCCGGTGCGCGGCGGTGGGGATTCCGAACGGGCGCCTCGTCCTGGGCTGGGAGAGAGCGCCCACCGGCCAGATCCCCTTTCAGGTCCTGCGATACCATTTCGAGCCGCTGGGAACGTTCTCGCGGATGTGGCGAGAGCGGGTCCTCGCCCTCGAAGCGACCCGGCGCGACGGACGGTTCGAGCGCCTCGCCGCGTGCCCGGCCTGGCGGGCCCGCTCGTGTCCGTATCAGCCGGAGTGCGGTTGTCCGGGCGGCCTTACTTCGCGGTAAATCACCGCGGAAGCGACCTCGCGGAACCCCGTGGCCCGGTAGAGCGCGCGGGCCGGTTCGTTCTCGGAGGTGACCCAGAGCCGGACGGTCGAGTACCCGAGCGCCGCGAGGGCCCGGAACCCCCATCGCACGAGATAACGGCCCAGTCCACGGCGACGATGGCTCGGTTCGACCATTACATCGAGGTAGATCGCCATCCGAGGGGTCTGCTCCGACGTCAACAATGCCGCTTCGAGCTCGCTCGTCGAGGCATCGACGAGCGCGGTGGACGCCTCATCGAGGAAGCGGCCGAGCCGACCCTCGATCAGCTCGTCGAGCATCCGGCCGTACTCCGTGCGATCCGTACCGATGAGCTGGGCATCGACCGTGTTCCGGAACGCGCGCACGTCGAGTTCCACCAGCGCCTCCCTCGAGAGGGAGCGGATCGGGTACATACGGATCCCCGAAGGAGCGTCCGCGATCGGCGCGATGTCCTCGGGTACGATCGCCCGCTCCATCGCCCACCGCTTCAGCATGGTCCGTTCGGGAGGGTGGTGGAGTAGGTCCGCCAGCGCGTGCTCCCCGGTCGGATCGAGTCCCGTAAAACCGATGTCCAGCGACTCGATGTTCGGCGAGAGATCGCGACGGATCGCTTCGACGAGAGCCGCCGCCCGAGCTACGGCTCCTTCGCCGGGCTCGACATGGACGTGGCCGAACGCGGCCCGCGGGCGGGTCGAGTAGAACCCGAGGCCCTCGCCCTCTCCGCCGGGTGCCGCAAGGTACCACCCCCTCATCCTCCCCCTCGCGAGGTCTTCCGACGATTCCTCGATCCACGAGGACGGCGGGGATTCGCCGCGCTCCAGCAAGTGGGCGCGGATGGAGTGCGTCAGCTCTTCGAGTACATCCCGGCGAGCTTCGGTGGCGGGACGCGGGGTCGACATGGCCCGGCTGTCCGACTACGGCGGAGCGAACTCCTTCTCCAGGAGCCGTGCGATATCCGGGGCGACCGATACCTTGAGGGCGCCGTTTTGCAACGTGTCGGTCGCGTAGATATCGTCCGCGACCGCCTTGATCCGCTCGAAAGCATCCCGAAGGAAGAGACCGTGCGTGCAGGCGGAGGTGACGGCGCTCGCTCCCGCGGCGCGGAGGACTTTCGCCGCCTCGACGATCGTTCCGCCGGTCGATACGACGTCATCGAAGATGGTGACCTGCTTCCCTTGGAAGTCGAACGGGATCGGGTCGGGGAGCTTCAATTCGACATGCTCGCTGTCGAGGCGCTTCTTTTCGAGGGCGAACCACGGTCGGCCCAGGATGTCGGCGAGACGTCGGACCCGATCGGCCCCACCTTTGTCCGGTGAGACGAGCACGTCCACCGGGCGCTGGCGAAGCTGGCGCGCGAACGCCGGGATCGCACTGGCCTCGAACGCGGGCTTGGTGAACTGCGCGAGCGTCAGAGAAGAGTGCAGGTCGACCGTGACGACGCCGTCCGCACCGAGCTCGACGTGGCGCGCGAGAGCCCGGGAGCTGACCGGTTCGCCGGGGAAGAAGCGGCGATCCTGCCGTGCGTAACCAAAGTACGGGACCACGACGATCGCCCGGCGCGCCCCCCCTTCTCGCACCGCGTCCTGAAGGAGGAGGAGCTCGAGGAGGTCCTGGTCGGAGCGGGTCGATTGTACGATCACCACGTCCTCGTTCTGGAAGTTCCCGCCGACGCGCAGGTAGAGCTCGCCGTCCGGGAACCGCTTCATGAACGGAACGCTGAACGGGGCGTTGCCGAGCTCCCGGGAAATGCGTTCGGCGAGGTCGGTGGAGGCCGTGCCTCCGATGACATGCATTCGGGATTCCCCACGATGCGACTCGCGAGCGCGTTAAAGAAGTTGCGCTCGGACGATGGGAACTATAGCTCGTCGTCTTCGTCCTCTGCGTCGGCCCGCCTCGGTCGCGAAGGGCCGTTCCGGCGGACCTTCGGCTTCGGCCGGCCTCGGACCGCGCGGGGCGATCGCGTCTTCTCGGGCTCTTCGTCCTCGTCCCGCGCCCGCCGGTGGAACCAACGTCGCACGCTCCCTCCGTCCTCCATTTCGGCTGTCTGCTCTTGCTCGCGACGGACCGCATCCTCCCGCTCTCGGACCGCGGCCCGCCGAGGATCTACCGGACGGAAGGAGCTCCAGGCGTAGGAGATGGCGAATCCGACGAGGACGATCGCGACGACCGAGAGGCCGAGGAACTCCCACGATTGGGAGGGAACCTCCCCGGCGTTCCCGGCGATCAGCAGGCGGGCGGCGCCGATCCAAGGGATCATTCCGCGCGCGACGCCGACCACCCAGCCCGGCTCCACGAGCGTGCTCGCTCCGTCAGCCTGGTCGGCGATGCCGTAGCAGCCGGTGGAACACCCCTGAGGCGAGAGGTTGTTATCGCCCATCGTCACGAGGCCGGAGTGCGCTCCCAGGTCCTCCGGGCTCAAGGTGATGTTCACGGTCGCGTCCCGCCAGCCGATGTGATAGAGCACGAGCTCACCGGACATCCCGAGGGCACCGCATCCGTTCGGGCTCGAGGTCACCCGGTAGACCGCATTCGCCCCGGTCCCGCACGGGAGCCCGGCGAGGCTAGGCGCGGAGTACGTCCCGTTCGCGTTGTACTGGAGGTAAACGATCGCGCGATGGATGATCGGAGTCGCGGTGCCGCCGTTCGGTTCGTACAAGACGACGTCCCCGTACTCGCCGTAGGTCGTGTAGCGGGACGCCATCGCGACGACGTAGGGCGTGATCGAATCGAACGAGACCTTCTTGCTCAATACCAGGTCGCCGGTGTTGATGAGCCCAAGCTGATCGTTCGGCCCGTGCTGCATGCTCTCGGACTGGACCACGTAGACCGGGGGCCAGCTGCTCGTGTAGGCGACGAGCCCTCCGATCACCAGGAGGAGAATGAGGACCGCTATGAGCGGGACGAACCAGAACGAGTCGCGGAACCTCCAGTAGGTGGGTGACGATCGCCGGGCGTTGAGCTTGGCCTCCAGCAGTTCTCGTCGGCTGGCGGCCACGTCATCTTCGGGGACGCCCGCCTTCGAACGCCACGGGCGGATCGGCCGGGGCGCGGGCGGGTACGCCGGTCGGCGGGAGGCCCTCGAGGAGGTCGCGCGGCGGCGGGAGGGCGTTGCCTTTTCCTCCTCTCCCGAGTCCTCCTCCTCCTCCTCGAGGTCGTCACTGGGATCGTCGCGCCGGCTCACGCTCGGTGCCTCGGACCTTCGGGCCTTAACCCTTAGTCTCGACCTGTAAGGGCCCTCCCGGGGGAGTTTAGAGCGCTTGGGGGATTCCCGCGATCCCCTCGAGGGCACGCCGCGGCGACGATCAGTCGCGATCTTCGGGTGGAAGTAGATCCGGGATCCCGTCCTCGATCGGGAAGACGGTATGGCACTTGGTGCACGTCAGGGTCCCGGTGACGATCTCAGTGCCCTCCGTGCGGGTCGCTTCGAGGGACAGCTCCGCGCGGCACATCGGGCAGCGGAGGATCTCCATCAGCTCGGGTCTCATTTGGCCGTCCCCTGGACGATACCATATCCGATGAGCCGCCAGGCATTCAGCTTACGCGAAATCGCGACCCGACTCTCCGGGAAGACCGTCACCGCGCGTCCGAGCGAGAGCTCGACCTCGTCGCCGCGCGCACTCGTCACTTTTCCGGGCGCAATCGTGGTGCCGACGGTGATCGCAAGGATCTCGCTGGTCCGTATCTTCTCTACCTTCATCTCACGCTCGGCGCCGAGGATGCGGTCGAGGAGCGTCGTGCGGATCCGGATCTTCTGACTGACGGGGGGTAGCGTTCCGGGGGTCCCCACGAGGCGACCGGTGAGCCCGTCTCCCTTCGTCAAGGAGGGGTCGAGGGTCGTCGCAATCGCGGCCAGTCCGCCGGGTCGGAGTTCGTCGATTTCCTGTCCCCCGGCCAGGATCGTCGTGATCTTCGCGCGCAGCGACTCCACGGTCCCCCCGCCGGATGCCGCGAGTCCGGGGCGGATCTCGATCTCGTCACCGGCCTTCAAGCGCCCCTGCAGCAGTGAACCGCCGAGAACGCCCCCGCGCAGCTCTTTCGGCCGTGTCCCGGGACGGTTGATGTCAAAGGATCGGGCGACGTACATCAACGGGGGTTTCGTCGGATCTCGGGCAGGAGTCGGGATCGTCTCCTCGATCGCCTCGATGAGCGCGTCGATGTTGACCTTGTGGTTCGCGCTGATGGGCACGATCGGTGCGGAAGCGATTGGAGAGCCGGAAAGGAACTCACGGATCTGGCGATAGTTCTCCATGGCCTGCTCGCTCGTGAGCAGGTCGATTTTGTTCTGGACGACGACCACCTTGTGGACGCCGATGATGTCCAGCGCGTAGAGGTGCTCGCGCGTCTGGGGCTGGGGCGCGGGTTCATTCGCTGCGACGAGGAGCAGGGCCCCATCCATGAGCGCGGCGCCGCTGAGCATCGTAGCCATCAGCGTCTCGTGGCCCGGAGCGTCGACGAAGGAGACCGCGCGGAGGAACTTCGCCTCGCCTCCGCAGTTGGGGCAGGCCGGATCCGTCGTGTAACAGCGGGGCGGCGGGCACGCCGCACAGCGGTAGAACGCCGTGTCGGCGTATCCCAACTTGATCGAGATGCCGCGCTTGAGCTCCTCGGAATGGCGGTCGGTCCACTCACCGGTGAGCGCTTGGGTCAGGGTGGTCTTGCCGTGGTCGACGTGGCCCACCAGGCCGATGTTCACTTCGGGTTGACGAGGAACCTTCATGACGCGCTCGCGCCCAACAGTTCCGCGAGCGGCTTTGAGCCTCTCTGATCGACGACCAGGTTGATCTGGACGGTGTCCTCGCTGATCGTGTTCCCACGGAACGTGCGGCGCTTACGCATCCCCGCTCGCGGCGCGGCGAATCCGAAGCCGTCCCCCACGTAGAGACGCATCTGGCGAGCTCCCGGGAGGTCGGGTCGCAGGGGGAACCCGCTCCGGTCGGTGCCTCCCGTGAGCCGGAACGTGTAGCCGGAGGCGCCGATCAGCTCCCCTCCGACCGTCTCCCCGATCCGCTTACCGAGGAACCCGGCCGATTGCGGGTCGGCCACCGTGCGAGCGTAGGATTTGCTCGCATCCGAGATCACGAGCTTGTATTCCACCATCGATGGGCCTATGAGCGCGCGCGCCAGTTGGACCTGCTTTAAAACGCTTACCGCGAGAATCGGTCAGCGGCCCGCCGGAGGGCCGGTGCGAGACGGGCTCGCTCGTCCCTTTCCTCGATCGCGGCCGGAGCTCAGGCGCTCCGGACCACGAGTCCGCGCGAGCTCACCACCATCGACGGAGAGGGCGGGGCGGACTCAGGAACGACCCCCGAGGCAGAGCACGACGAGTTCGTCGTCGAATGAGTGATCACGTCGCCCGTCGACGCATCTACCGTGGCGTTGAAAAAGTATCCGGTCGTCGACCCGGTGCTCGTGACCGCGCACGTAGTGTAAGTGACGGACCACGTCGCTTGATCGGTGACGGGATCCCCCGAAAGGTACCAGACGCGCTGGGTCTGAGTGTAGTTTTCCAAGAATTGAGCGCCGCCGACCGCGTCCACAGCGCGCACGGCCACGCTCGAATCGACTAGGCTGCCGTAGTGCGTGAGAGGCGGCTCCAGCGCCACGAGAGAGCAGTAACCTCCGTGCGCGGCGAACAGCGGCGTGGCCGAGCCGTTGAGCACCGCGACCAGGAGTAAACCCGTGGCATTCGTGTACTCGAAGATCCAGGCGGCCGCTCCGCCCGCCGTCGCGTTCGCGTCCGTCGGGGGGATGTAGATCGAGGACGGGCTGCCGGCGGGATAGCTGACATTGCATCCAATGCTCGCGTACGCCGCTTCCAGCTCCTCGACGGCCACGCTAGTCTCGGCGGTGAGAGCCAATCCCCCCGCGAGGACGTCGCCCCACGGGCCGCCGCGCACTCCCGATGCGGCCGAGTTCGCCGGTCCTTGGGCCGTAGCGTATGTTGGGACTTTCGTCACGGCGCCGGCGGGCAGCGGGATCACGCCGACGGCGATGAGGACCACGACGATCACGATCACCGCCACCACGGTCGACGCCGTCGGCACCAGCCAGCGGGGCCGCCGTGCGGGAGAAGCCGGGGGAGGAGGGCCGCCCCCGGCTTCCGGAACAAACGACGAGGACGCAGGAGAAGGGGCCACACTTGTCGGGGTCGGAGGCTCGGAAGGAGCCGAGGATGCCGCTGCGCTCACGGGGTGGAGAAGTTACACGGTCCTATTGAGCTCTCGTCCGACCGAGATTCCACGGTAACCTGCCGTTTATAACGCGGGCGCCACGTCGGACTGTCCGGGGCCAGGCGACCATGTCCGGCGTTCTCGCGGAGCTCGCTCTGGTCGCACTGCTGGTCGGGATGCTGGTCGCCTCGGTCTGGGACATTCTCCAGCGGGAGGTCCCGGACGGGTGTTGGCAGGTCATGGGGATCGTCGGGGCCGGCTTGGGCGCGGTGCTTCTCTCCTCAAACTCCTCCGCTCTCGGCCTCGTCCTTTGGCTCCTCGTCGTCGGCCTCGCGGTGGAACACTTCTTCGATTGGGAAACTCCCCTGCATCGGCGCTCCCAACTCGCGGGGCGCTGGATCGAGCTATCGGCGTTCGTTGCGTGCGTCGTGGCTGTCGCCGTCGCGATCGGGCTCTACGGTCTCTCGGCTCGGGGGGTTCCGGACGCCGTCGTGGCCACGTTGGCGGTCGTCGTGATCGCCCGCGCCCTCTACGAGGTAGGGGCGCTTTGGGGTGCCGCCGATGCTCGGGCGCTCATGGCCATGTCCGTCCTAGTGCCGCTGTCGCCGGCCACCCTCCTCGTCCTTCCGGCGCCGGCCCAACAGTTCGCGGACGTCGTTCCGTTCGCTCTGAATGCCCTGATCAACGGGCTCGTGCTCGTCGTGATCGCGGTCCCCGTAACGATCGCCGTACTCAACCTGCGGCGCAAAGAGTTCTCGGCCCGCGACGGGTTCGTCAGTTACACCATCCCCGTGGGCGACCTGGCCCGTCGTTACGTTTGGGTTCGAGAACGCCGCGAGCGACGTGCAGAAACGGCCGAGAGGGCGATGACGTCAGAGGAAGACCGGCAGGGTCGCTCCGTCGCGGCGCGAGAACTGGCGGCGCGCGGCGTAGATCGTGTGCGCGTGACCCCGCAGATCCCTCTGGTCGCCTTTCTTGCGGCCGGTGCCTTGCTCGCGTGGGTGGCCGGGAACCTCCTCGCCAACCTCTTTGCCCTCCGGTAGCTCTCCGAACGGGAAGCACCACTGTGGTCCCTCGCCGCTCGGGCTCGGGGATCTAACTCTCTCGGCGCCTCGGCGATCATCCTCTGTCGGGCTCCTAAGCGCGGTTCCTGGGCCGAACACTCCGCGGCGGTTTGGCCCCGTGAACCCCGGTCAGCGCCATGCGACCTTCCCGTGCGCGGGAGGGACCCGCGGCTCCGGCCATTGCCCGGGGGAGTCACGGTGCATCAGGAAGAACCCGCGGTCTCCAGGGGATGGGCAGACTCACCGCCCGGGCGAACCATGGAAGGCGAGAAGAGACCCACACCCTCCGTAGGAACGGCGAACGATGCTCGCTCCGGGGCCGGACCTCCCTAACAGGAATGGCGGGCAGCCACGCACAACCTTTTGGGCACATCGCAATTCGTCGGTGCCGGAGCGGGAATGCCTGCGGCAAAGAAACAGCCTCCGATCCGCGTTCTGATTGCGAAACCGGGACTGGACGGGCACGATCGAGGGGCCAAGGTCGTGGCGCGCGCTCTGCGGGACGCGGGGATGGAGGTCATCTACGCCGGCCTTCGTCAGACGCCCGAGGCGATCGTGCAGGCCGCGATGGAGGAGGACGTCGACATCGTCGGGCTTTCCATCCTCTCGGGAGCGCACATGGCGTTGATCCCGAAGATCCTCGAACTCATGCGTAAGGAGAGATCCGGGCGGATTCCCGTGTTCGTGGGAGGGATCATACCCGACGAGGACGCCCGACAGCTGCGCAAGCTCGGGGTCAAGGCGATATTCGGACCCGGCGCATCTCTCGAAGAGATCGTGAAGTCCGCGAAGCGCCTCGCCGGCCGGGCCTCATGAGCCCGGCCCGCCGCTTCCCGCCGGCGGCCCAAGCCCTGATCGACGGTGACCGTCGCGCCCTCGCGCGCCTCATCACCGGCGCGGAAAACGATGATCCCGGGGCGCGCGAGGTCTTGCGGGCGATCTATCCCCACACCGGCCATGCGTGGCTCATCGGGCTGGCCGGACCGCTCGGAGTAGGCAAGTCCTCGCTCATCAACGCGCTGCTCGCTCACGTGCGCTCGCTCGGGAAGAAGGTCGCGGTCGTGGCCGTCGATCCGTCGAGCCCGTTCTCGGGAGGGTCGGTCCTCGGCGACCGGATTCGGCTGGATCGACCTCCCGACGACCCGGGGATCTTCATCCGCTCCATGGCGACCCGAGGCCACGCCGGCGGACTCGCCCGGGCGACGCGGGAGGTCGCGCGTCTGTTGGAGGCCGCGGGATTCGGGATCGTCCTCGTCGAAACCGTCGGGAGCGGCCAAGTCGACGTCGAGATCCGGCAGGTCGCGACCACGAGCGTTGTCGTCCTCGTCCCTCATCTCGGCGATGAGGTCCAGACGCTCAAGGCGGGGCTCTTCGAGATCGCCGACGTGTTCTGCGTGAACAAGTCAGATCTGCCCGGCGCGGACCGGGCCCGGCGCGACCTCGCCGAGCTCGCATCCTTGGGCAGCGTGGATCCCGGCTGGAGGGTGCCCGTGGTCGCTACATCGACGACGATCCCCTCGGGGATCCCCGAACTATGGCAGGCGATCGAAGCCCACGAACACTACCTCGACTCGAGCGGCAAACGCCTCGAAGGAGAACGCCGTCGGTTGACCCAGGAGATCCTAGCCCTCGCGGAATCTCGGTTCGTCGCGGACCTGTCGCGGGACCCGAGCCTTCCGCGGCGCGTCGAGCCGGTACTCGCCCACCGAATCGACCCCGAGACCGCCGCGCGTCGTTGGTGGCAGGAGCGGAGGAAGGGGCGCGCGTAGATGGTCCCGATGGCGGTCGCGGGACTTCTCACGATCCTCGCCGGCCTCGGGTTCTTCGTGTACTTCTTCTTCGGATCGTTCGCCTACGGGGCGGGGTACGAACCGACGCCGACCCGCGTCGCGGATCGAATGATCCGCCTCGCGAACCCTTCCGCGACCGACCTCGTGATCGATCTCGGCGCGGGGACCGGCGAGCTCGCACTGCGGGTGGCTCGCGATCGGGGATCACGAGTGCGCGCCGTCGAGATCGATCGCCTTCGAGCTGTCATTCTGTCCCTCCGCCAGAGATGGGGGAACGATCGGGATCGGGTGACGATCGTCCGGGGGAATCTCTTCGACGAGGACTTGACCCGGGCGAATGTTGTCTTCGCATTCCTCTGGCCCTCGACGATGGCTCGCCTTCGGCCCAAACTCGAACGAGAACTCCCGCGCGGAGCTCGGTTCGTGACGCACTACCATCCGATACCGGGCTGGGTCCCGTACGCCACGTCCGGGGCGGTCTACGCCTACCGCGCGCCCGAATGCTGGGCGTCCGGCGCTACAAGGGATGGTACATGAACCAGAAGACTCCCATCACCGCGAAGATCGCGAGGATGAGAATGCCTCCGACCACCCAGCCCAAGTAAGGGTTGTATTTCTTCTCCGAAGCCGCTGGCCGCCCGACTGCCACGCCCGCTTCACGTCCGGGGCGGTTTATCTGGGCTCGACTCGTACGATAGACGCCCGGGGGGATCACGGGATTCCCGCGCCGATGTACCCGTAAAAGCCTAGGACCGCGACCGCGACTGCAACCGCGATCCCTACCGCGAAGACCGTGACCAAGAACGCTCGCGGGATCTCCCTGGACGGCGGAGCGGGCATCTGCACACGGCGAAGAGCGCGAGCCGGTTCATCTAGCGTTGGTTCGTTCCGTTCCGGGGGGCAACCTAGGGGCTGGCCGCGGGTTTCGTCTTGGAGCGCTCGGTACCCGTAGCGGGACTGGCCGTATCGGCCGAAGCGGAGGTCCCGGGGGCTGAGCTCGGGGGAGAGGGCGCCGTAGGGGCTCCTGCGGGCGCGGCGGCAGATTCGGTCTTCTCGGGGGTCGGGGTGACGTACTCTTCCACGAATCGTATTGACTTGGGGGAGATCTGGGTGCGGATGCGATCGACGATCCGTGGCTTGTCGCCGAACCAGGAAGGGTCGAACTTGGCCCGGTCGGGGACCTTGATCGTTACGACGTGGTCGCGGATCTCGACGTGGAATTCCGAGCCCGGCCGGCCGTATTCAATCTCGATCAGCGCACGGACCTGCTCGTCCGGATCCGTGATGCGGTCCACGATCTTGAACTTCCCGCGGACCTTGCGGCCCGCGAACGGAGGGTTGAAGTCGACCCGGACACGGGCCTGCGTGAGCGTCACGACGCGGCCCTCTCGTCCCCGGATCGTCAGGATCGTGCCCACATCCAGATGCGCGTCCTGTCGGCGCATTTCGGGCAGGCGCTCGATCTCGTGCATCGAGAACAGTTCGATCAGCTTGGGGTCCCGCTCTCCGAAGGCATCTACCGCGGCGAACTCCTTCGTGATCTCGTTGCCGACGGTGCTGCCGACCAGGGTCTGCTCGATCCCGGAGGGGAAGTAGGGGCCGCCGATGAGGTGGGGCCGAGGTCCGTAGCGACGCCCTTGCGGAAGCTGCCCCAGGGCATCCTGAGCAACCTCCTCGCGGGTGGTTCCGATGAGCTCGGGCTTCGCCCCGCCCTCAGCCCAGAGCTCGAAGTCGAGGTGCACAAGATCGCCCGAAGCGACCGTAGCGACCGGCGAAGCTGCGGCGTGAGAGGTCATCGCCGCGCGGAGCGCGCTTGCGGTTTAAGGTTTGCCGGACCGGGGCGGCTCCGTCGAGGCAGAGCCCACCTCCCGGCGGCCCGTCCAACCGTAGTGGATGAGACCCCGGAAGGCCCCGAACAACGTCGCCCACCGACGGAGGATCTCGAAGGCCCGGAACCGCATCCCGGGGTACGTCCGTTCCCATCGGAGGCCCTGGACGGACAATCCCAAAGCGAGGACAGCGAGCCCTCCCGAGCCCGTCGCGAGCAAGCCCACCGCGGGCCAATAGAGTTGGGGGAAGGCGAGGAAGATCGCCCCGAGGACCGCGAGCGCCGGCAGGAGGACGTAGGGAGCCAGCCGTCCCCCGGTCGCCTCGTACGTCGAGGCGTGGCGCCGCCAGACGAGGTAGCCTCCCGTCGCGTAGCGGCTTTGCTTGCGCAGCAGCGAGCCCGAAGTAAGTTCAGAGAAGTCGTGATCGACGATTGCGCCCGGGACGTAGCGGCCCTTCCAGCCGGCGCGGCTCGCCCGGACCGCCATCTCCTGATCCTCGCTGGAGGCATAGGGATAGAGCGTGGCGTCGAGGAGGCCCAACTGATCGAAGACCGAGGTGCGCCAGGCGGAGTTGCCCATCGGCAACGACGTAGGGTGGGCTCGCGCAGTCACGTCGTAGAAACGTCGAAGGTACCCATCGTAGTACCGCACCCCGGCGCCGTGGCAGGTCGACGGGAGGGCGGGGGTCGGCCCCCCGGTGAAGCCGATCCTAGGGTCGTCAAACGGCCCGAGCAGCTCCCCCAACCACTCCGGCCGAGCGATCTCGTCCGCATCGATGAACGCAACGAATTCGGTGGAAACCACCTGGAGGGCCCGGTTCCGGCTCTCGCTGATCGTGCCCGGCGCGTCCAGCCATTCCACGCGCGGATCGCGTGCTCGCCACCGTTCCACGATCGGGCGGACGATCCCGTCCGGGCCGCTCCCGTCGTCGACGAGGATCCGATCCGGTCGGCGCCGCTGCTCGAGGAGGCTGTGCAGGGTACGCTCGACGCGGCGATCATTGAGCACGGTCAGGATGACGGTGACGGTTCCGGGCGTCCGCTCCGGGGCGCTCACGGTGACCTAACGAGTACGGGCGGAAATGGATTGGCGCATCTGCTCGATCGACAGATCCACGGCCCCGGCACTGTTCCATCGAGCCGTCCAGCCGAGTCGGGCGATCTTGTCGATCGCGAGATCCTGCTGGGGCACGTCCCCCGGCCAGCCTCGCGTTCCGCCGGTGTATTCGATTCGGGCCCCGCCTCCATGGGCCCGTACGACCTTCTCTGCAATCTCCCGTACGCTGATACGATCGCCCGTACCGAGGTTGAAGAGGTTCACTCGATCGTGCCCTCGCTCGGAGGCAAAGAGCATCGCATCGACGCAGTCTTCGGTTCGAAGGTAGCTCTTGGCTTGGCGTCCGTCCCCGAGAACCTCGAGCCGAGAGGGGTCCTTCGCGAGCTTTTCGAAGAAATCAAAGAGCACGCCATGCGTCATCAAGGGTCCGATGATGTTCGCGAAACGGAAGATGTAGCTCGTCGTCCCGTAGCAGGAGGCGTATGCGCTCACCAGGCCCTCGCTCGCGAGCTTGGAGGCCCCGTAGAGCGACTCCGGGAGCAGGGGTCCGTAGCTTTCGGGGGTCGGAAAGACCGTCGGCATCCCGTAGACCGTGCTCGAGGAGGAGAAATGCACTCGAGGGACGTCGTGACGCCGAGTAGCTTCGAGCACATGGAACGTGGCGATCGTGCCGTGCTCCAGATCGAGCCGCGGGTCCTCGGTCCCTCGCCGGATGTCCGGGTTCGCGGCAAGGTGCCAGACCTCGCGGGCGCCCCGGAACTCATCGGTCCATGACCCGTCCTGCCGAAGGTCGCTGATGACGAGCTTCCACCCGTCCGGTCGTCCCAGCCGGTCCAAGTGCGCCCGCCGTCCCGAAGAGAGGTTGTCGATGATCCGCACCTCATTCCCGCGTTTCACCAGGGCTTCGACCAAAAAGGTGCCGATCGCGCCGGCGCCCCCGGTCACGACCACCGGGCCCCCGGGGCGCTCGGTCGGCGGCATGCGGGCCGTCGCACGGACGGTTCCATATTTAAACGGACGGAGGCTGCGAGCAGCGAACCTTTGCGATGGGGCCTCCACGTAGCCCACGGGTCGAGCTTGCGCCGATCGATCCCGGATCGCGCGAGCGCATCTTTCGATGGTACCAGGACCCGGAGCTGGTCGCACCCTTTGACCGGTATGAAACCGAGCAGTATCCGTCGTTCCTGGAATCGCTCGAGAGCGCCGCGAGCGATCCTCGCTCCCTCGCTCCTCGATACGCGATCCGCAAGCGATCCGACGGGACCCTCCTGGGCTGTGTGGGCTACTATTTCGCCCATCCGGTCCTCGAGTACGTCGACGTATGGTACGTCATGGGCGCTAGCGAAGAACGCGGCCACGGCTACGGGACCGAAGCGGTCGGGCTTCTCATCGACCGGGTCTACGCCGAGTTCCACGTCGAGCGTGTCGGCGCGACGTGCGATGTCGACAACGTCGGCTCGGCGCGCCTCCTCGAAAAGCTCGGCTTGCGACGCGAGGGAACTCTGCGTTCCGCGCTATTCCACCACGGTGCGTGGCACGACGTGCACGTGTACGGGACTACTCGGGCGGAGTGGTCCCGCCTCCGTTCACCAGCACGTAGCTGAGCCGAGTGCCCCCTTCGTCCCGCTCCGAGATCGGTCGAATCTCGAGCTCTCCGACCTCCGAGGTCGAACGCACGTGGGTACCCCCGCAGGGGCACAGATCGATCCCCTCGATCTCGATGAGGCGCACCGGATCCACGCCCGGCGCGAGAGCGACCAGGCTCGAGCGTGCCGTGGGGTGCCGATCCCATTCGACCCGTGGGACCTCCCGGATCCGAACGTGCCGCGGGTCGCTCGCCATCCTCGCGGCATCCTCTCCGAGTTCCTCGATGGCACGAAAGGGCAACGCGCGATCGAGCTCGATGACCGCCTCGCGCCCCCGGAGCGACGCGCGACGCGTGCGCGCGCCGTACCGCGCGAAGATCCGGGCGCTGAGGTAGTGCTGGGACGTGTGGAGCCGCATGTGTCGCTCCCGCCGGGCCCAGTCGATGGTCGCTTCCACCTCGGTGCCGACAGCGAGTCCCGCGCGGGCGGAGGCGGCGCCGGAGAGCCGATGGACGACCGTCGATCCCTGCTTTACCACATCGACGACGGCCGCAGCGACAGGGGCGCGGGGGGCCCGCAGGGTCCCGAGATCGTTTGGCTGCCCCCCACCGGTCGGATAGAAGAACGTTCGGTCGAGAACCACCCCCCCGGGGGGCCGCGCCACGACCCGCGCGCGGAAAGATCGAGTGTACGCGCCGTCCATCGACGCGAGGTACGCCAGCTCCGTCACGACCGCCCCACCTCCTCCCGGGCCAAAGCGCCTCTCCCCCGGGAGCGATGCGCAGCTTTTTGAGGGGGGAGAGTGTCGCGCGCCGAGGCGCTGCGAATGTTCAAGGCTCGCATTAAGACCGAGACCCTCCGCGAGCTCGTCGAGGTCGTCTCCACCCTCGTCTCCGAAGTAAAGCTGTCGATCTCGAAGGACGGGGTCGAGGTCCGTGCGGTCGACCCCTCGCACGTGGCGATGCTCGTCCTCAAGCTCGAGGGGGGGATCTTCGAGGAGTTCACCGGCGAACCCACCAGTATCGGGGTCGATGTGGAGAAATTGAAGGACGTCCTCCGCCTCGCCAAGCCCGGGGAGAACATCGACCTCGAGTACGACGGCGGCAAGAGTCGGCTCATCGTCAAGGTCGGAAAGGTCACCCGCTCGATGTCCGTGATCGATCCCGCCGGGATGCCGGAGCCCAAGGTGCCGAACGTGAGCCCCCCTGCGGTCGCCGTCGTGTCGATGGACGAGATCCGGCAAGGGATCCGCGGCAGCGAGAGCATCTCCGATCACGTCACGATTCAGGTCGAACCCGAGGTCTTCCGTCTCTATTCCGAGGGCGAGACCGACCGCGTGGACCTCCACCTCTCCAAGGGCGGGCCCGGCCTGACCCGCCTCGAGTCGAAGGAGCCGGTGAAGAGCATGTACCCGCTCGACTTCTTCTCGGCGATGATGAAGTCGATCACGTCCGCGGACGAGGTCACGCTGCACGTCGGCAACGAGTACCCGCTCAAGGTCGAGTTCTCGATGGCCAACGGGAAAGGATCGGGACGTTTCCTCCTTGCTCCGCGTGTGGAAGAAGACTAACGACATCGCGGGCGGACTCGGTTCCCCTCTCCCGCGGAGCCCTCGCTGACGTTATGCCGTGCGACCGGTGATCGGTAGCGATGCCCGCGCCCGAACCGGTCCGGGTTGCGATCGTCTCCGCCGTCCGGACCCCGATTGGAAGGTATCTCGGATCCCTTCGCGAGGTCCCGGCGACCGCGCTCGGGGCGTTCGCGGCCCGGGCGGCGATCGAGCGCGCCCACCTCGCTCCGGCCGACATCGAGGATGTCCTCTTCGGTCACGGGATCCAGGCGGGCGCGGGTCAGAACCCGGCGCGACAGGTCGGGCGGGGAGCCGGGGTACCGGACAGCAGCGGCGCTACGACGGTGAACATGGTCTGCGGCTCCGGGATGAAGGCCGTGCACATCGGCCTATCGGAGATCCGTGCGGGAGAGGCGAATCTCGTGTTGGTCGGGGGGATGGAGTCGATGTCGCGGGCGCCCTATCTCGTTACGGGAGAGGTGCGCTCGGGCATCAAGTTCGGTAACCGAGCGTTCGTGGACGCGATGCAGGAGGACGCCTTGCGAGACGCCTACTCTGAGCACGAGCTGATGGGCATGACCGGTGAAAGGGTCGCCGAGCGCTTCCATCTCACCCGGGAGGAGATCGACCGCTACGCCGTGCGCAGCAACCACCGCGCGGCTGCCGCGACCGCCGACGGCCGGTTCGCCCGCGAGATCGTCGAGATCCCGAGCGCGCTCGCTCCCCGCTCGAAGGGTCTGTCGGTCGATGAGTGCGTGCGCGCGGACACGAGCCTTGAGGGCCTCGCGCGATTGGCTCCCGCGTTCCTCCCCGGAGGGGTCGTCACCGCCGGCAACGCCTCGAAACTCTCCGACGGAGCAGCGGCCCTGGTCCTCGCCTCGGCGTCCGAGGTCCGCCGACGCAGCCTCGACCCGCTCGCATGGATTCGCTCGACCTGCGTGAGCGGCGTCGACCCGGCGAACGTGATGGAGTCGCCGATTCCGACGGTCCGCAAGCACCTCGCGGCCGCGGGGCTAGAACCGGGCGATTTCGATCGCGTCGAGCACAACGAAGCCTATGCTTCGGCCTCGTTGGCCGTGCAACGCGCGTTCGGCTTCCCGGACGACCGTTTCAACGCGGTCGGGGGAGCGGTCGCTCTCGGCCACCCTATCGGCGCCAGCGGCGCGCGCATTCTCGTCACGCTCGTCCACGAGCTCGCCCGGGCTCAGGGACACCTCGGGCTCGCCACGCTCTGCATGGGCGGCGGCAACGGGCTCAGCACGATCATCGAACGGCCCTAGCCCGCCACGGCGCGGCGGGCGGCGCGTCGTCCGGAGGACCGACGCTGTTGCTCGGGACCGATCAGGTCGAGGCCCGTCAGAGCCTCGATACGGCGGTAGGCCCACCCGGCCGCTTGGCGCTCCCCGGACACGATGCGCCCTCGCGCCGTCCGAGCGATCGCCTCGGCGAACTCTCTCATCTGCCGGAACGCTCGTTCGGCGCCGAGCTCGTGCCCGATCGCCCGCTCGACACCGCACGCTAGCGACACGACGCACCGAGCGGAGACGGTGCCTCCCGCCCCCCCCTCCATCGAGGCGGAGAACGTGTCGCGCACCCGGCGGAACTCCTCGCGCGCGCGACGCACCTGCCGGTCGTCCCAGTTGATCGGCCGCTGCCGGGGGGTCCCGAGCAGGTACCACCGCAGCGCGTCCGGCCCCCAGCGCTCGATCGAGGGGCCGAGGTCCACGAGGTTCCCGACCGACTTCGACATCTTGTGACCGTTGCGGAGGACGAATCCGGTGTGGAGGAATCCGCGTGCGAACGGCCCATGCGTCAGAGCGAACGCGATCTCGTTCTGGGCGTAGTGGTGCGGGAATATGAGGTCCTGACCACCGCCCTGCAGATCGACCGGCACTCGCAGGTGGTGAGCGGCCATCGAGTAGCACTCGAGGTGCCAGCCCGGGACGCCCGGACCCCATGGGCTCATCCAAGAGGGACGAGGAGGCAACTGCCGGCGCCATACGACGAACTCGCGCAGGTCCAACGGGGGGATCGGTGCGTCGGGGGCCTCCCGGACCTGGTGGCGGCCGAGCTCCTGAGCGATGGCGAAGTTCCGACGGAGGGTCGAGGCGGGCGGGCGATAGAACCATGAGTCGCCCAAGCGGTGCACCCGGCCCGTCCGCTCGAGGTGACGGGCATACCGGACCATCTCGCCGACGAAATCGCTCGCCCGGGGAGCGTACGTCGGCCGAAGGACTCCGAGGGCATCGAGGTCGCGGAAGAACCGACGCTCCTCACGACGAGCGAGCGCGACGGGGGAGGTGCGGAGCTCCCGTGCCCGCACGTTGATCTTGTCTTCGACGTCCGTGATGTTCATCAAGTGGAGGACCGGTACCCCGGTCTCGGCGAAGTAGCGGCGAACCAGGTCGAAGTAGAGGTAGGTCCGGCCATGACCGACGTGGGACGGGGCGTAGACCGTCGGACCGCAGACGTACATGGTGACCGGTGCACGGCGAGATCCTAGGTCCACCGTGCGGCCGGTCCGAGTATCCCGGAACGCGAGCCCCACGCCCCGTCCTCCCGGGGTGGAGAGATATGCCTTTTGGACGCCCCGGCTTCGTTCCCCTCGTTGGGTAGCTTGAAATGGGCCCCGGGGGTCGGTCGCCCCGGAAGGACGCGCCGGGATGGAGACCCTCTACCTGCTCGCCGAGGTCGATTTGGCCCAGCTCGACGCGGTGCTGCAGCGCATCCGTTCGATCCCCCATGTGGTCGAGGTCGAGGCCGTCACCGGGCCGTTCGACCTGATTCTCAAGATTCAGGCGGACCACATCAACGAGGCCCTCGACATCGTCCTCCAACGGATCCGACGGATCCCCGGCATTCGGGCGACCGAGACGCTGGTGACCGTTACCGGCGGGTAGGCCCCTGATCCGGGTGGCCCCCTGATAAATAACCGGCCCGCCTGGCCGGTGCATGGTCGCGGTCGGAGAACCAGCACCGGATTTCGAAGCGAAACTGCAGGACGGATCGAGCTTCCGTTTTTCCTCGACGCGCGGGCATCCTACGGTGCTCTATTTCTATCCCAAGGCCGACACCCCGGGCTGCACGATCGAGGCGAAGGGCTTTCGGGATCACCACGCCGAGTTCCAGAAGAAGGGGGTCGAGATCGTCGGCGTCAGCGTCGACGACTGCCCGGCCCAAGAGGCGTTCCGTCAGAAGTATGGCCTGCCGTTTCGCCTCGTCGCGGACGTGGAGAAGAAGGTCTCCGGGACCTACGGCGTGCTCGGCCAGCACGGGGTCGCTCGCCGAGTGACCTTCCTCATCGGGCCGAACGGAGTGGTCGAGGAGATCGTCGATACCTCGGGCGCCGAGCGGCACGTGGAGCGGGCGCGCGCCCGCTACCTCACGGCGTAACGGACGGCGGATCGGCTCCGTCGTTCGGGGGACTCTTCGCGAGGTTCCCCCGATTCCCGGGGAGCCACCATGCGTGGTCGTGGAGTGCCTGGAGGACCGCCGGGACGAAGTACGTCCGCACGACCGTCGCGTCGAGCAGTACCGCGATCGCGACCGAAAAGCCGATAGCGACGAGGAGGTAGAAGTCGCCGAACATCAGGCTCGCGAAGGCGCCGGCGAGGATGACGGCGGCGGCGGTGATGACCCCGCCCGTCCGGGCGAGAGCTTCGGCAACGGCCTCCCGCGAGGAGCGGCCCTTGATGCGCTCCTCGCGCACGCGGGTGAGCAGGAAGATGTTGTAGTCCGTCCCTAACCCGAGGATCAGCATGAACATCAGCGTCGGGACGTAGAAGAATATCCCAATCCCGAATCCGAGGCCGAGGACGAGGTAGGTCAGAGCCCATGCCCAGGCGATCGAGACCCCGATCGTGGCGACGGCCAGGACCGGCAGCACCGCCGACCGGAGCACGACCAGGAGGACGACCAAGAGGGCGATCGCGACCGCGATGAACAGCCGTTCCGTGGCGATCGACGTCTGGGCGGCGAGATCGTTCGTAATCGGCGCGCCGCCGAGGTAGGCGAGCTTCGTAACGCTGGAATGGTCCGCCGCGTATCGGGAGAACGATCCTTCGACGCCGTGCAGTGCGGACAGCGCCGTCGCGGAGAGGCCGCTCGCGTTCGTCTGGAATGAGAGGAGGACCGTCCGGTGGTCGTTCCCGATGAGCGACGAGGCGAGCGCCTCGAGATTGACCTGCGTCGCAGTCGGTTGGCTCGACAGGTTCTGCCACGTGGCGAGCGGGGCCCCGTAGGATCCGACCAGCGACTGGACCCGCGCGACGCCGTGCGTCGCCTGGGCTAAGCTCGTCAGTTCTGCGAGCTCGGCGAACTCGCTCGCGTTCGTGAGGTTGCCGACGAGGAGCGGGCTGGAGAACGTGACCAGCGCGGTCGTGGGGAATGCGAAGCCGGCTCCGAAGTGCTGGTTCATCGTGGCGAGACCGGCGACCGCGAACTGGGAGGTCGGCAGCTGTTGATAGAAGTCGTAGGAGAGCGGGACGTTGAGCGCGACGTAGATGAGAGGCACCGAGACGAGGAGGAGGATGGCGATCATCGTGTAGGGTCGGCGTCGCGTATAGGCCGCGGCCCGGTAGAAGTAGGTCGACCGAGACTCGTTGCGCATCCGTTGGCGGGCGGAGAGCCGCTCGAACCGGGGCCCGGTCATGGGCCAGAAGACTCGGGGACCGACGATCGCGAGCATCGCCGGGATCATCGTCAGGGAAAGGAGAATCGTCATTAGGATCGCAAAAGAGAGCACCATTCCCCACTGGCTGAGCAAGGCGACTCCGCTGAAGGTGAGCGCGAGCGTCGCGATGACCGCCGTGGTGCCGCTCGTCGCGACGCTCTGACCGGCCCACGTCACGCTCGTCACGATCGCCTCCTTGGAGTCGGCGCCGGCGACCCGCTCCTCCCGGTACCGTGAGAGGAGGAAGATCGAGTAATCGGTCCCGACTCCGAGCACGAAGACCTCCTCGAGCGTGAGGCTCGTCGAATCGACGTGCGTCACGAGGGTCCCCAAGAGGACCGTTCCACCGAGGGCGAGCACGATCGCGATCGCGAGGCCCGCGAACGCGATGAGCGGCGTGAGAGGAGATCGGAAGTAGAGGGCGGTGACCACGAGAAGGACCACGATCGTGATCGGTAGCACGAGCGCGATCGATTCGTTGACCACGCTATTCTCGGCGAGATCGAGCGGGCCGGCCCCCGTCTGGGCGAACGCGATCGAGTCCACGGGATAGGCGCTCCGGGCGACGATTCCGGGCACGAGGCGGTTCATCGCATCGATGTCGGAGTAGACGGGCGTCCCGCCCGTGCGGTTCGTAAAGCTGTCGGGGACGGTGAAGCTGATATCGACGATCTGGGCGGTCCCGCTCCGAGCGACGTAGGAGCTCAAGATGGAGTTCGGGACGGGCAGTGGCTCGGTCCAAAGCGTTGCCGCCGCGACCGTCGCGTTGGCCGAGATCAGAGCCTCCCCCTCAGACGGAACCGAGGTGGGGAACTCGTTGAGGGTCGATAGCAACCAGGCGACGGGGAACCCGAGGATCGGGCTCAGGGTCGCCGCGAGGGTCGTTCGGAGGCTCGTCGCGTTCGTGAAGTTGCCGATGGCCAGGGTGTCGAACACGGCGTTCGCGAGGGCGCGACCGGAAGGGGTCGGAAGCGTGGGATCGATGACCGCGGGCACGTTCGCGCGGGCGACCGCGTTGGCGCAGCTCTCGACCCGAGGATAGTTCGAAGCATACTGCGCGCAGTCCGCCGTGCCGTTGAACCCGGCGGTCGGGGTCGGCGAGGCCCCCGTGTAGAACGCGCCGAGGACGGCGAGCGGAAGGGTCTCGTTCGCGAAGTGGGCCTCGGCATCGCGGTGGGCCAGGACGTTGGCATCCGACGGGGAGACGTTCTCCTCAATGAGCCCCTCCCACGTCCCCAGGAAGTAGGCCGGGACCCCCCAAGCGACCATCGCGGTCTGGTTAATCTCGGTCAGCACTCCCTGCGCGATCGCCTGCTGCAGGCCCGTCGCACCGAGGATCAACTGTCCCGCAAGGTACGTCGAGTACCTCGAGTAGACGCTGTCGATCGACGCGATGGCCGTGAGCGACGGGTCGCCGGCGAGGGCTCTCGTGACGTTGAGGATCGTGCGTTGCGCGTTCGCGTCGGTAAGGTTCGGGCCGGTAAACAGGAGGTAGCTGGACGATCCCGCGCTCACATCACCGGGGAACAGCCGGTCGAACTCTGCCTGCGCGAGCGAGCTCGGCGCGTTCGCGGGGAGCGTGGTCGTCGAGTTCGTCTCGACCGCGTTGAGGTGGCCGAGGAACGGAAGCGTGACGACGAGCAGTACGACCCAGAGGGCGATGAACCGCCACGGATGGCGGACGGTCGCGCGACCCAACGCGGCGAACGCGCGCGCTCCCCAACCTCTTTCCGGCGGCTCTTTCACGGGCGTTCGACGGGTACTTATCCTCTTAACTTTGTAGCGGTGTCTTGGAGCCACGACGCTCGCGCCACGCGAGCCGGTAGAGCTCCGGATCCGCGAGGACCCGGTCGGAATCGATGACCCAGCCGCGGGAGACCTCCATCGCCTCCGTGGAGTCGTAGAGAGCTGTGCCCGTGGCCACCAGGGCGCCGGAAGCGTCGACGAGAGCGACCTTCGCCTCCCGCGAGAACGGGCGGGAGATCGACGCGATCCCCCCCCGCGCGAGGTTCGCACCGTGCGCGACGGCTCCCGCGGCTCCTTCCCGGAGCACGACTTGGGGGAACTCCTTCCAGACCTCGGAGATGGGGTGGAGCAGGCCGAGCAGGCGGGAGGCGTCGCCCTGGTCGGCCAGGACCCGAGCGTCGGCGAGCTCGGAGAGGGAGACCGCGTCCTTCTCCGTGAAAGGCCCGGTTCCGATCCGTCGCAGCTCGACCATATGCGCTCCGACGCCGAGCGCGTCGCCGAGATCGACGGCGAGCGTGCGGATGTACGTGCCCGAGTCCGCTCGGACGTCGAACAGCACCGAGGGACCTTGGGTCTCGATCACGGCGAGGTGATGGATCCGTCGAACGCGGCGCTCTCTTCGGACGGCCGAGCGGACGGGCGGGGTCTGGTAGATCGGGCCGGTGAACTCCGCGATGACGCGGGCCAGCTCCCGAGGCGCAACCTCGCCATGGAACTCGAGTACTCCGACATAGCGCTTCGGCAGCTCGAGCAGCATCGGTAGGAGCTTCAAGCCGGGACCGACCCCAATCCATAGGAGCCCCGAGACATTCGGGTCCAGCGTTCCCGCGTGACCCGCCCGCGGGACCCCTATCAGGTCCCGAACCCAAGCGGTCACCTGGTGGGAGGACGGACCCCTCGGCTTGTCGACGAGGACGAACGCGCCGGCCGCGATCCGTTCGCGGACCCCCTCGTCCGCGACGGGGGTTGTCCCCACGGGGTTAGGCCCCCTGCCGCACCGCGAGGAACGCCAGGATCTGGTCACGCACCTGATCGGGAGCGAGGTGGGAGGAATCGATCGCGAGATCCCCGGTCTCCGCGTCGAGATCGATGTCGTAGAGCTGTCGGTAACGGTCCCGCTCGCTCTGAGCGCGTTCGCGGATCCGACGGCGGGCCTCGTCCAGGGTCTGGTGGTCCCGATCCGCCACGCGACGCGCGCGCACCTCTTCGCCCGCGGTGATGAGGATCGCGATGACCGGGACCTGCCGGCGCCGCAAGAGGGTACCTTGGATCCGCCCGTCCAACACGACGCCGGGTCGAGCGAGCGTCGCCATCTCTTCGTCGATCGCCCGGTCGACCTCCGGATGCGCTTCGGCGTAGTGGCTGAAGGTCTCGAGGTCCATCCCTCGGCGCGCCGCCTCGGCCCGGAACAGGTCGCCGGCGGCGCGATAGGTCAGCTGGCGCGCACCGGCGACCGCCCGGCCGGCCGTGGACTTGCCGCTGCCCGGCGGTCCCCCGACCGCCAATACCGGGAGGGCCACGAGCTCTCCTCGCCTAGGACGGGGAGGAGGGCGTCGTGCCGGCGGCGTCCCCGGTCCGAAGGTGCTCTTCCTCGTACCGCGCGAGCCACCAGTGCTTGAGGAAGCGCCGGAAGACGAACGAGAGCGGAACGGTGTAGAGGCTGAACAGGAAGAACCAGTAGGGGAAGTAGCCCAGGACCGTGCTGTTCAGATTGAGCGTGGTCGTGCTGGTCAGGTGGACGACCGCGTTGGGAGCGGCCCCGATCACTCCCCCGACCCAGGAGTAGATCACGATGAGCATGAAGTAGGTGATCGCCATCCCTTTGAACTGAGCGATCGAGACCTCGCTCGACATGCGGGTGAGGCGCTGCTGGAACGGCTTGAGCTCGTCGATGCGATCCTTCTTACCCGACCGGAACGCCGCCATCTGCACCTTGCGGAACGCGCTCGACCACTTCTGGACCTTCGCGGCCTTGATCCAGTCCGTCGTATAGTTGTAGGCGAGCGCCGTGATGATCATCTCGATCGCGCCGGCGAGCGCCATCGTGACGAGCAGGTAGCTCGAGTTGAACCCGATCGCCACGTAGAGCCAGCCCGAAGGATTGTGATAGTTGCCCATCCAGTTCGTGATCGCGTTCCGGGTGCCGCTGTCGATGAGCATCAGGAGCCCGAGCATCCCCAGGAAGATGATCACGAACGTGGAGAACTTGAACGAGGCCGCCGGCCGCGCGTTCCCCCGGGGGGCGGGCGCCGGGGCGGCAGAGCTGCCGGCCGCGCTGGGCAGAGGAGCCGTGGCGTCGGACGCCATGGTCTAGGCCTCCCCGCCCAGGAACCGCCGCAGTACCGGGTTCATCTCCATGAGCTGCTCCCGGCCCATCGCCTCGTACAGATTTATGATAATCCCCACGAGCAGCAGCACGCCGGTCCCGCTCGCATCGCCGACGGTGCCAATGAGATCGGCACCCGCTGCGAGCGCGCCGACGGCGGCGCCGCTGATCACCGTGATGACGGGGATGTAGCGTTCCAGGACGCGTCGTAACACCCGGGGTTCTCTGCGGAAGCCCGGGATCTGCATGCCGGACGCCTCGATCTGGCGCGCGACCGCCTCGGGGCCCATGTTCGTCGTCTGGATCCAGAATTTCGCGAACAGGATCGAGCCGCCGACCATCACTCCGAAGAAGACCCCGACGTGCACGATCCCCTGCCACCAGCTATGGCCGAGGAGCGCGTTCCCGTACGTCGAGTAGTTGATCGCCGGCAATAGCCACGACGCTAAACCGTTGGGCGTCTGGAGATACCACGCCCCGCCCATGATCGGGGTCGTCGCCGAGACGTTCAGCGCGGTCGCCTGGGCGGAGCTCGGGTAGGCGCCGATCCACCACTGGCCGCCGACCAACGGGAAGTGCGCGAGCGTCGGGTTCGTGTACAGGAGGATCGTGACGACGCTGACGTTCGCGAGGAGCGCCGTCATCAGGATGACGGGGATGTTGCTCGCGTAGATCAGGCGCAACGGGTAGCGGCCGCGGGCTCCGCGCGCTTCGGCATGCGAGAGAGGAAGTTCGATCCGAGTCGATTCCGTCCACGCGACGAGGAAGAAGATGAGCGCGGTGCCGATCAGCGCCGTGAGCGGGTTCGGTTGCGCCAGGAGGATGTCCGTCCACCCCCCGCTCGCGAGATTGCCCGCGTTGAGCGTGGTGAGGTAGTAGATCGTCTTGGGGATCGCGCCGGCCGGTGGGCCGCCGGTGGTCTGGGGTAACCAGCTGAGCGTGCCCTGGACGAGTTGCTGGCTCACCCCCGCCGCGATGAACAGGGAGATGCCGCTGCCGATTCCCCACTTCGAGACGACCTCGTCCATGAGGAAGACGAGATAACAGCCGAACACCAGCTGGGCGACGATGATCGTGTTCGCGAGCAGGATGCCGTTCCCCGGAGAGAGCGTGCCCAAGCTCGCGACCAGACCCGCTCCCGGCGTGATGTACCCAAAGACCTGGGGGATCGACTCGATGAAGATCATCACGAGGACCAAGACCTTCTGTGAGCCCTGGTAGGTCCCCTTGTCTTCGTCGTCGGTGAGGTCGAGGTTGATGATCTTGGCTCCGACGAACAACTGCATGATGATCGAGGCCGTGACGATCGGCCCGATCCCGAGATCCATGATCGTGCCCTGAGCTCCCGCGAGGATCGCGCGGTAGCTGGCAAACAGGTCGATGATCGTCGCTTGGTCCACGCCGAAGAGGTAGATGTTCGTCAGGAGGAAGTAGGTGAGGACGACCAGGATCGTCCAGAACATCTTCGTGCGGAAGTGCACGTGGCCCTTCGGCTGGGAAATGGCGGGCAGGCGGCTGGACAACGGTTTGAGCCCGTAGAGCCGGGACTTGGGGCCGGAGTACGAGAGTCCGAGATAGAGGAGGACCATGACCGCGGCGATGCCCGCTCCCAGGAAGCCGAGGCCGAGAGACGTCGGGTGGTCCCAGTACCAGTACAGCGCAACGATGGCTACGCCGATCAACCCGAGGGGGATCGCCCAGCGGACATCGCGCGGGATCTCCTCGTCCACCATCGAGAACGCTCGCAGCGAAAGGGTCCGTAATATACCCTACGGGGGGGTGGTCGCTGCCGGCCGCTCGGCAAGCACGGTCACCTTCTCTGCGGCGTGCTTCGTAGCGTGGAGGACGTACACCTTCCACGCCCGCCCGGCCGAGCCCTTTCCGAGGAGCCGATCGACGCCGGCCTTCGCGAGGTCCGCGATGTACGTCTCCCCGTCGCGCTCGAGCGCTCCCGCGGCCTCGAGGATGGGAACGAAGCTATCGAGATCGCCGACGTTGAGCGTCTTCGGGTGCTCGACGATCTCGGGGGGCCGCTTGAACCCATGCCGACCGAAATGGTCGGGGGCGTAGATCAGCATCGACTTGAACTTGTACTTGTGGAGGCCGGCGTTCCCCCGACCCCCCTGCTTTCCCGCGCCCCGGCCGGCCTTGATGCCGCGGCCGTGCGTGCGCAGCCCCCGGAACTTTCGCGTGCGACTCGGCATGTGTTCTTCTCCCTAGCCCATCCGGCGGGCGAGATCGTTGACGGTGGGACCCCGATAGCCGAGCGCTCCGCCCTGTCGGAACGGCTTCTTCGTCGAACGCCAGCCCCCCTTGGGAGCCTTCAACCGGAAGAGCGGACGCACTCCCGGTACGGAGTCGAGGCCATCGGTGATCGCGGTCCGGGCGAGTTCGTCCAGCGGCGGAGCCGGTCCGTTCTCCGACGCAGCGAGCCGGCTTCCGTCCGTTGCGATGCCGCGTTCCTTCAACAGCCAGCTCACCGTCTCGGGGTCCGCCTCCCCCCATGTGACGTAGCCCTGGACCGTGTAGAGCATCCCGCGATAGTCCGGGGACTCCGGGATCACGGTAGCGTGGTTCGGGCGCGTGAGATGCAGGTAGCGCAGGGTCTCGGTGATGTCGCGGCGTGCGTGCAGCGTTCCGCGTACCCGGATGACGATCCACGCCATGATCTAACCGCCCCCTCCTCCGCCGGACGGTACCGCCGGGGGCGGGCCCCGTCGACCGGGCCCCCCACCGCGCGCGCCCGGCCCGCCGCGGCCCTGAGGTCCCCCGCGACCGCGGGACGGGCCCCGGCGGCCGCCCGGACCCCCTCGCGTCGGACGCGGAGTATCCTCCTTCGGAGGCAGGATCGACGTGCCGGTGCCGCCCCGGACGATCTTCAGGCGCGTCGCGTCGGCGTCGGGGACCTTGAGCCGGGAGAGATCCGAGAGCGCACGGTACGCCGCTTGCGCGTAGTTGACGGTCGTCTTGGTGTGACCGTCCGTGTATCCCCACGCATCGGTGATGCCGGCGAATCGAAGGATCGGTTTGACCACATCGCCGACCGCGAGGCCGACTCCGCGGGGCGCGGGCTTGAGCGTGACGACGACCGAACCCGATCGGGCGTGCACCTGGAACGGCAGAGTGTGCGAGCGTCCGCAGCCGCACTCCCAGCTCCCGCATCCGCGGAGGATCTCCACGATTCCGAGCTTGGCGCGATCGATGGCGCGCCGGATCGTGGGTCCGACTTCCCGTCCCTTCGCGCGTCCGAGCCCGACGTACCCGTCGCCGTTTCCGACCACGACCGTCACCGCGAACTTGAACCGACGACCGGAGTCGGTCATCCGCTGGACCATGTTCACGTCGAGGACCTCGTCGTGTAGGCCCGGCAGGAGCTTGTCGACGATCTGGGGCTCGCGGAGCGGAAGACCGGTCGCCAGGACCTCGCCTATCGTGGTGAGCTCGCCCGCGGCCACGCGCCGGCCGAGCTCGGTCTTCGGGATCCAGGGCGGCGGTGCCGGCTGGGAGGGCCGGCCCCCCGTCGCGGAGGAAGGTGCGCTGGGCAGGGCGGCCGCGGTCACTTCTTGCCCTCCCGGGCGACGATCGTCGGGAGCTTGCCCTTGTAGATTTCGATAGGTTCTGGGAGATGCTGGGGAAGATGCGTGCCGTTCAACCGGTCCGCCTCGGGGAATCTCGTCTCCCCGTGGGGGATTTCGATCCCGGCATCCAACAAGCCCTTGAGCGATGCCAGCGCCCGTCCCCCGGGAGTGGGGCGACGCAGGCCCAGGTCGAGGATTGCCTCGGAGCTCCCTTGGGACTTCGCGCGAAGGCCCGCAAGATAACCCGTCAGATAGGCCGCCGGGGTCGACGCTCCGCTCGTGGGCGGGAACCCGAGGCGCGCGAGTTCGGAGCTCGTGGCCTGGGCGACCACCCGGTCGCCTTCGGCGGCATAATCGACAAGCGCGACCTCCACACGGTGGTGGGAAAACCGCACGACCGCCCGGGTCGTGCCGCCCTTCAAGAGCTTCAGGCGCACGCGATAGTCCGTACGGCCCTCCCGCCGGCGACGGAACGGTACACGGTAGCGCGGGCCGATGCTCATGGGGGGCTCCCCGCCGGCAGGACACCGGCGAGCCGGAGGTTCAGCAAGAGGTGAGCCCGGCTGCGGAACATGCCTCCCTTCGCTTGGCGGTAAAAGCGTCGGTACGCGCCGGGCGGGATTTTCCCTTCGTCGCGCAGGGTGCGCAGGAGTTCGCGCTGCGCGCGGATACGGTGCATCCAGCGCGATTTCCCGCTGACGCGGCTGGCCGGAGTGCCTCGCCGGGAACCGGGCCCCGCGTGGCGGCCCTTCGCGACCTCGGCGGCGTGCCGACGCGCGCGCACGCGACTCGTTCCTAGGATGCTCCGTCGCCGGATCGCGCCGCTCTTGATCAGCGTGCGGATATCCTGGCGAGTGACGGCGTCGACGATCTCGTCCTGACGCTGGCCGTCGATCCAGACCCGGTTCTCGCCGCACTTCAAGATCAGGGACGCCAGGCGGCGTTGGTTGGAGAGATCCGGCATCGGGCTCACTCCTCCGACTCGGGCGTCGCGATCGGGTTGAGCAGATGAAGTCCGAGCCGGCGCGCCGCTTCCTCGAGCGCGAGTCGGCGTCGCGTACCGACGGTGCGGGCGATGATCACCGCTTCCTTCTGGGCGTCGATCCGTGCGAGCTCCTGGGGCGTGCGAACGATCACGGGTCGGAACCCGCTCGGCACGAGTCCCCGGGCGCGGGCCGGAGATCGATAGCCGATGCGGACGACCACGGAACGGTACCCGTAATGGCGACGCTGCTTCGACTGAAGGCCCCGCGGCCGCCGCCAGGACTCCTCGCGACCGATGCGCGCGTAGCGGTGCGCAGCCTGGCGCACGAAGAGCGGCCGGTGCCGATCGGCCTCGCGTCGCAGGAGGAGCGCCCGCGCGGTCGCCGGGTCGAGCGCGGCGCGCTTGGGCGCGCGTAGCTCCTTCGCGGTCACGACCTCGGGGGACGCCGGTTCGGACGGCTTGGCCGCCTTCACCGAGCGCCGGCGCTTCGGCGCCGGGACGGGGGCGGTCTCCGCCGCGGGGGGAGGGCTCCCGGTCGTGGGCTCCTTCGCGGTCTCGTCCGCCATCAGCTGGCCTCCTTCAGGTGGGCCGACTCGATCAGGTAGATTCCGTCCTGGAAGACGCGGGGATCGTAGTCACGGATGTGCGTGGCGCGCTCGATGTTCGCCGCACTCTGGCCGACCTGCTCGACGTCGTTGCCCGCGAGGAGAACGAACTCCCCCTCGACGGTCGCCTTCGTGCCCGGGAGCAGCGGGGCCGAGCGCGGGTGCTTTTCGCCGAGGAAGTTCTCGATCACGAGCTCGGAGCCCTTCGCGGCGACCTTCATCGGGAAGTGGGCGGCGACGATCTTCATGCGGGCCTCGACCCCGCGGCTCACGCCACCCGCGATGTTGTTCACGTGGGCCACCCAGGTGCGCAGGAGCGCCTTCGACTCGCGTCGGTGAGGGGGGAGGCGCAACGTGAGCGTGACCGAGTTCGCGGAGGCCGCCAAGTTGATCGCGTCCTTCGGGAACGGGCGCGCAACGGTGCCCAGTGGGCCCTCTCCGACCAGCATCCGCCCCTCGAGCCGGATCTTGACCTTGGGCGGGATCGGGATCGAGACGACGCTCTCCTCAGTAGACATACGCGAGCAGCCTCCCACCGATCTTCTGTTCCCGTGCCTCTTGCTGGGTCACGATTCCGCGGTGCGTGCTGACGACGAGCAGCCCGAAGTCCTGGGCGGGCAGGTAACGGGACTCGTACCGCTCGAGGTCGCGGAAGGCGACGGAGATACGGGGCTTGATCACGCCGCAGTGGTTGATGCGGCGCGAGAGCGTGACATCGTAGCGGCCACCCTTCCCATTTTCGACGAACGTGAAGTCCGTGATGTACTGGTGCTCTCGGAAGATCCGGAGCACCTCTCCGATGAGCTTGGACGTGGGCTCGATCGATACGCCCGCCTTCCCGCCCCGGTCGGAATGGCGAAGCGAGACGAGTGCGTCGTTGAGCAAATCTTGAGGCATCGTGAACCCTCCCCTACTGATACTTGCGGAACCCGAGGTCGGTGGCGACCTCGCGGAAGCACTGGCGGCACACGTGCAACCCGTAGCGCCGGACGATCCCCCGCTTGCGGTCGCAGCGCAAGCAGCCCTCCTTCCGCCCAAAGCGCTTCTTCGGTTTCATCGATATTCTCACTCCACGAACGTGACCTTGAACCGTTCCTCGAGGAAGCGACGCGTCTCCTCCCGGGTCGACCTCAGGCGTCGCGGGATGGGAGCGCTCCGCGTGCGCCGGTCGCGCACGCGCCAACCCGAGCGGCCGATCTCGACCGCGATGTCCATGCCGTGGATCCCGATCTGAGGATCGTACTTCATGCCGGTAAAGTCCGTGTAGTCCGCGATACCGAAGGAGAAGTTGCCAAACCGGTCGATCGAGTTCGGGTCGAGCTGCCGGTCCCGCGCTTCGAACGCGTGTTCCAGGAACTCGACCGCGCCCGGACCGCGGAGCGTCGTCTTCGCCCCGATCTCCTGGCCCTCACGGATGCCGAAGTCCCGGTTCGTGGAATGAGCCCGGGTCGCGACCGGTTTCTGATGCGTCACCATCTGGAGGACCTTCTCGGCCTTCGTGCGCGCTTCGCCCGATTCGCCGACGCCGGCGTTCACCACGACCTTGATGACCTTGAGCGCGCGCAGCGGATTTCCGTGGGAAGGAGAGGCCGCCGCCGTTGGGGCGACCCCGGAGGCAGGGGCGCTCATCGGCTCAATGCCTCCTGGAGCGTCACGAGCGGCGTCGTCTCGCCGACCACGAACACATGATCCTTCACGGTCGAGAACCCTTCCTTGAAGTGGACGAGATTCGGCTGTGAAGAGTTGCGGATTTCGACCCGCTCGACATGCCCCATCTCGCCGACGTGCGTTCCCCCGCTCACGTAGGCGAGCTGGCCCGGGGCGAGCGGCACGTGCTTGACGACCTTCTGGGCCGGGACCTCGAGCTTGAGGGTATCTCCGACCCGGTAGGGCGAGTTCGCCGGCACGAGGAGGTTGCGCCCGTCGTGGAGTGTCACCTCGACCTGTCCGCTCGGTACGGAGTGCTTGAATCGGACGCGCGCGAGCTTGACGCCCGCTTCATCGCCGGAGATCGATACGAGCTGCAGGCGGTTGTGCCGGTCCTTGACCACGCGGTAGTGCGCATTGAGCGGGGCACCGAGACTGAGCGTATCCATTAGGCCCAGGCCGCGCGCGAGGTCATGGACGACCTTACCGTCGACCAGTACGGATCCGTTCCGCGCCAAGATGCGTGCCTCGCGCGCATTCCGCACCATGTGCTGCACGTCGCGCAGCACGAGGACGAGAGGGATCGAGTCCTCCTGAGGATGAGGGCCGGGAGACGGCCGGCGGATCCACTTCGTTCCCTTGCGGGGGACCGTCCAGCTCCGCGGGGCTGCGCGCCGCTTCATTCGACGGGTCATGTGCGATCTCCCGAGGGCAGGCTCTTCCGGCCCTTCTTCGTCGGCACGGAGGCTTTCGGGGGTGCCGGCGGTTCGTCCTCTTCGTCGTCCTCCTCCTCTTCCTCGTCGTCGTCCTCCTCCTCGTCCTTCAGGAGGTCCTCGAGGGTAGGCTCGTCCTTCGGGGTTGGTGCGGTCTCCACTGCTTCGGGCGTGGTCGGGGGAAGAGCCGGCGTCGCCGGCGCGGGAGCTTCGGTCTCCTCGGGCGTCGGCGGGACCCCCAGCTCTTCGGGCGTCAGTTCGGCCTCGGTGACGTTGAGCCGGCGCCGACGCCAGGGATCGGCCAGGTTCAGGTGGACGAGCACGAGGCTCCCCGTGCGCACGGGGAGCGGGGTCTGCTTCGACTCCCCCGTCTTGCTCGTAACGTTGTCCAGGGTGACGGCGAGAGCTCGGCGATCGACCTTCGCGACGCGTTCCTCCCGCCCCTCGTAGCTTCCCTTGAGGATGCGGACCGTGTCGCCCTTGCGGAGCGGCAGCGCGCGACGGTGGAACCGAGCGCGCAAGTCCTTCGAAAGGGGGACCGACATGAGCCGGCGCCGCTTCGCGGTGTGGGCGTTGTACAGCGCCTTGCGTTGTCGGCGCGAGGAACTGGGAGAGATACCGGACATCGCCCACCTCCTTGGTTACAGAATGATCGACGAGGCCGCCGCGATCCGGGGCCAGCGCTCGGCCGCTTCTTTCGCCACCGGCCCCTTGATCTGGGAGCCTTTGATCTCACCGGTCTCCGTCGTGATCACCGCGGCGTTGTCCTCGAACTCGAGGCGGGTTCCGTCCGGTCGATGGACCGGTGCGCGGCTGCGGACGATGACCGCGTGCAGCACCTGTCGGCGCATCTCGGGAGTGCCTTTCTTCACCGAGACGATCACGAGGTCGGCGATGCCGGCGCGAGGGTAGCGGCGGTGGGTGCCGTGCCAGTTACGCACAGCGATGATCTCCACGACCTTGGCGCCGGTGTTGTCGACACACTCGAGCCGGGCCCCCTTCGGCAGCCCTCGACTGCGGCGACCGGCGAGGCCCTTCATGCCGCCTCCGTTTTCAGGGGAGCCGCCTCGGGGAGGGGCGGGGCCTCCTCGCCGAGCGTGCGGTGAGCCGCTTCGCCGAGGTCCTCGACGATGCAGAACGTGACCAGCTTCGAAAGAGGTCGGGTTTCCGCGATGCGGACCCGGTGTCCGGTAGGCACGGCGAGGCACGGCGGGGCGTGGGCGAGGTACCGACGCCGACGTTTCTCATAGCGTTCGAACTTCGGCACGTAGGTGAGAAGGGTACGCTCCACGACGGCCGTATGCTGCATCGCGATCGAGACGACGGTCCCCTCGATCACTTGTCCGCGGACGGGCAGACGTCCATGGAACGGACAGTGTCGGTCGTCGCAGCTCGCGCGCGGGGCGCGGACATCGAGACCGATGTCCCGGGCGCGTCGCGATGGTCCAGAAGCGCTCATCGTACCCTCTTGGGACCGGCCTGGAGCAACCGCTTGGTTCGGTCCTGAGGACGGATGCGAAGAACATCCCCTCTTAACGGTAACTCGCGGTCCTCGAGGAGCAGCGTCCCTTCGAGCCCGGCCTTGGCGACCCAGATGGTTCGGTCGTCCGGCCGGCAGCGGATCCGGAACATTCCCTGGGTCTCATCCACAATGGTGCCCTCGAGGCGACGGGAGCCGAGCGAGGGAGCCCGGGCGATCTCGATCCCCGCGCCGATGAGCTCGCCGGCGAGCGCCTCTCGCAATTCGGGCGGCAGCGCGCGAATATCCGACACCGTCCGTCTCCGCATCTCTCGCGCCGGGTCCCACCTAGGGGCCGGGCGATGGACCCCGCCGCAAGGCCCGCTCGCGCTCGTTGAGGACCGTCAGCGCTCGCGCGACGTTCGTGCGCAGGGCCCGCATTCGGCCCGGGCTCGGCGGTGCGCCGCCCATCGCGGCGACGCCGCGTTCCCGAAGGAGGTCCCCCTCCGCCTCGGCGATCTTGCGCCGGAGGTCATCGTCGCTCAACTCGCGGAGTTCCTTCATCCTCAGGAGCGTCATGGGGGCGGCTCCTCCGCCGCGGGGATATCGATGATCGGCACCACCGCCTCGTCCCCTTCGATCGGGGGAATGATCTCCACGGGGGCCGGGCGGTGCTCGCTAACGCCCTTGACCTTGATCTCGTCCGGCAGCTTGGCGGACGGCCGCATGATCCAGACGTTGACGCCGATGACCCCGGGCTTGAGCCGAGCCTGGTAGAATCCCTTCTCGATGAACAGCCGGACACCGTCTCCGCAGTACTTGATCGTCCCCGCCTTGAACCGCTCCGTTCGGTGGCGTTCGCCGGTCAGCTTCCCCGAGAGGATGACCTGGCAACCGCGCGCGCCGCTCTCCATGATGCGGCGAACGGTCGAGTGCCCGGCCCGGCGGAAGTGCCAGCCGCGCTCGAGCGTGCTCGCGAGCTTCTCCGCCATCAGCTGGGCGTTCAACGACGGTTGGCGTTCCTCCTTCACCTCGATCTGGGGGTTGTCGAGCTGGAACCGGTGCTGGATGTCGTCGGTGAGACGCTTGATGATCTCGCCGCGGCGTCCGATCAGGATGCCCGGGCGCTCGCAGATCAGCGTGACCCGAGTCCCCATCGGCGTGCGTTGGATGTCGAGGCCCCCGAACCCGGCACGGGCGCTCTCGCGTACGAGAAAGTCCTTCAACAGGACGCGTCGGGTTGCTTCTTGGATGACCTTGCGCTCGGCGCTCACTGTTCTTCCTTCTCCTCGGCGAGCACGATCTCGATGTGGG